>NZ_JBHWGV010000030.1:85820-86098 GCF_042732955.1 Kitasatospora sp. NPDC059747
AACTCCGCATCGCTCCCCCCCAAAAACCCCCCCCCCCGCTCCCCACCAGAGCCGGGCGGCGTTTCCACACCCAAACCCAAACCCCCCACCCAACTCCCCCACCCAAACCCCCCACCCAACTCCCCCACCCAACTCCCCACCCCACCCAACTCCCCCGCCCCCTCCCCCTCCCCACCCGCACCAACGCACCCCCTCAACCACCCCCCACCCCTCATCCCCCCAAGCGAGAGGGTCGGGCTGCGGGAGGGGGTGGCGGAGGGGGTGGCCGCGGAGAGGGG
>NZ_JBHWGV010000031.1:0-41155 GCF_042732955.1 Kitasatospora sp. NPDC059747
GCTGCTTGACCAGCGCACCCAGATCCTGGTTCGAGGTCTTCGACCCCGACATCAGCGTCTGCAGCGCCTGGTTCCCCATGTCGAACTTCATACCGTTCCCCCGTCCGTCCGACCAGACATGCCTGTTCCAGTTCTACCAACCTTCGACCGCCCGGCGAACCCCTCGCGACAGAGCTGAGACGAAGGCATGACCGACCTATTGCCTCCGGCGCCACCCCTCCACGGCCCCGAAAACGCAGCGGCACCGCAGCCGCATCGAGCAGCCGCAGTGCCGGACCGCAGGTCGGAGGAGGTCGGACCGCCTCTTCGCACGGTGGGCCACCAGGGGCTCGAACCCTGAACCTACGGATTAAAAGTCCGCAGCTCTGCCAATTGAGCTAGTGGCCCGCGACCCTGCCCCGTGTGGGGAGGGCCACCGCGATCCTACCCGGTGGGCCCCAGGGGTCCGCCAGTGGATTGGAGGGACTCGCCGGGGGCCGGGGGTGCCGGGGGCGGGGTGTAGTGGGCGGCGCGGACCCGGCGGAGCCAGGCCTCGGCGGGGCGCTGGTCGGGGGCGGCGGGCAGGACGCCGGGACGGTCGAGGCGGTCGGCGGCCGCGACGAGGACGGGGCGGGCGGCATCCGGGTCGTCGGCGATGCGTTCGCCGAGGTCGCGGATGCGTTCGGGGTCGGGCAGGCGGACGAGGTTGGTGCCGGTCTCGTGCAGGTGGACGGCCTGTTCGACGAGCCGCACCAGGTGGCGGGCGTGCTTGGCGGCGCGGCGCCGCGCGGCGGCGTCCGTGGTGTCGCGGGTCAGCAGCTTGCGGAACTGCTGGTCCGCGTAGCCGAGGTAGGCGTTCCGGACGGCCGGCGCGCTGAGGAACGAGCCGCGGATGCCGATGAGTTCGTCGCCGAGCGGGGTGCGCGTCTCGTATAGGTCGTCGGGCAGCCAGACGAGTTCGGACGCGGTGGGGTTGCAGGAGAGCGCGAGACGGCACCACTTGGCGGCCTCGTGCAGGGTGGCGTCCGGCCGGGTGGTCACGTGCGACTCGGCCGGGCGGTGCAGGCCGTGCAACTCCTCGGTGGGGGTGGCGAACAGGCCCAGCCGGTCGATGTCGGAGCCGGCGTGGGCGAAGCCGTACGCGGTCGAGCCGACGATGCCGGCGAGCAGGACGGCCCCGGGCGCTACGGGCGCTACGGGCACTGCGGAGGCCATGGGCACTACGGGCACTGCGGGCACTGCGGGCACTGCGGCAGCCATGGGCACTACGGGCATGCGCGTTCTCCTCTCGAACAGCTCGGTCGGCCGTGGCGGTGGTGATCGCATCCTCCCCGAGCCCGGCCGCGCCGGGCGACCGATTTCCTGCTCGGGGCCCGCCCGTCGGCCGATACTGGCCCCATGGAGCACGGACCGGAGACCCGCACCGACGCCGACACCGCGAAACTGCGCGCCTGGTGGTCGCACCGCCAGTGGCTGGACCGCCCGCACCCCGGCGCACCCGCCGCCGAGGTGCTGGCCGCCACCGGGTGGGCGCGGTCGGTGGGCGGCGCGGCCCCGTACCTGGGGCTGTTCGCCCGGGCCGGGCTCCGCCGGGCGGCGGTGGACGCGGCCGTGGCGCGGCTGGAGGTGCACGAGCTGCCGGCGGCGCGCGGCTGCACCTACGTCCTGCCGGCCGCCGACTTCGCGCTCGGGCTGGCCGCCGGCGCCGCCGGACCGGCGGCCGAACTGACCTCCGCGGAGAAGCACTTGGGGGTCGGCCGGGACGAGGTGGAGAAGCTCTGCCTGGCCATCGAGCGCGTGTTGTCGGAGGCGGAGCCGCTGGACCCGACGTCGATCCGGGAGGAGGTCGGCGACGCCGTCCGGTCGCTCGGCGAGGCGGGGAAGAAACGCGGCGTCTCGACGACGCTGCCGCTCGCGCTCGGGCTGATGCAGTCGCGCGGACGGATCCGCCGGGTGCCCGTCAACGGCCGTCTGGACCAGCAGCGTTACGGCTACGTGGGCTGGGACCAGCCGGTCGCCGGGGGCACCGTCGACCTCGCCCGCCGCTACTTCTCCTGGGCCGCCCCGGCCACCCTGCGGCACTTCCGCTGGTTCTCCGGCTTCACCGCGGCCACCGCCCGCCGGGCCGTCGCCGAGGCCGGGCTGGTCCCGCTCGCACCCGGCTCGGAATTCCTGATGCCGTCCGAACTGCTGGACGAGTATGCCGAGTTCAGGATCCCCGCCGAGCCGCGCTACACCCTGCTCGCGGGCATCGACGGCATCCACCTCCTGCACCGCGACCTGCCCCGGCTGCTCGACCCCGCCGACGCCGCACGCCCGCTGCACGCCGGCCGGGCCGGGCGGTCGTTCGGCAGCGAGGCCGACCCGCAGACCCACGTGGTGCTCGACCGGGGCCGGATCGTCGGGCTGTGGGAGTACGACACCGAGCGCGCGGAGATCGTCCACCAGTCCTTCGTGCCGCCGGACGACGCGCTGCGCGAGGCGGTGGCCCGCACCGAGGCGTTCGTCCGCGACGAGCTCGGCGACGCGCGCGGGTTCAGCCTCGACTCGCCGAAGAGCCGCGCGCCGAAGATCGCGGCCCTACGGGCGGCGGCAGGCACCACGGACCGGGCCACCCGGTAGCGGCCACCCGGTGACGCCCACCGCGTAGCGGGTCACCGGATAGCGTACGGACATGTCGACCACTCCCCCCGAGGTCCTGCTCGTCACCGGCGCGGGCCGCGGCATCGGTGCCGCCACCGCCCTGCTCGCCGCCCGCCGCGGCCACCACGTGTGCGTCAACTACCGGGCCGACGAGGCCTCGGCGGACGCCGTCGTGGCCGCCATCCGGGCCGAGGGCGGCACCTCCGTCGCCGTCCGGGCGGACGTCACCCGCACCGCCGAGGTGGAGCGGCTGTTCGCCACCGTGGACGCCGAACTCGGGCCGCTCACCGGCCTGGTGAACAACGCGGGCACGCTGGAGCGGCAGTGCCGGCTCGAAGACCTCGACGAGGAGCGGCTGAACCGGATCTGGGCGGCCAACATCACCGGCCCGTTCCTGTGCGCGGCGCAGGCCGTCCGCCGGATGTCCACCCGGCACGGCGGTCGCGGCGGCGCCGTCGTCAACGTCTCCTCGGCCGCCTCCCGGCTCGGCTCGCCGAACGAGTACGTCGACTACGCCGCCGCCAAGGGCGCCGTCGACTCGATGACCCGCGGCCTCGCGCTGGAGGTCGCCGCCGAGGGCATCCGCGTCAACGCCGTCCGCCCCGGGCTGATCCACACCGGCATCCACGCCCTGGGCGGCGAGCCCGGCCGGGTCGACCGGGTCGGCCCCACCCTGCCGATGGGGCGCGGCGGGCGGCCGGAGGAGGTCGCCGAGACAATCCTCTTCCTCCTCTCCCCCGCCTCGTCGTACATGACGGGCGCGTTCCTGGACGTCGCCGGCGGACGCTGAGAACGGTCCGCCCGAGGTGACCGGACGTCACCCGGCGGCACCGAAAGGCCTCCTCCGGTTTCCTTCCGCCACCACCGCCCGCACCCGTACCGTGGTGCCATGACCGACGCCATCGACGCCTTCATCGACATCCCCGGCGTGCGCAACTTCCGCGACGCCGGGGGCATCGGCACCCTCCGCCGCGGTGTGCTCTACCGCTCCGGCTCCTTCCACACCCTCACCGAGGAAGGCGCCCGGCGCCTCAAGGCCCTCGGCCTGCGCACCGTGGTCGACCTGCGCAGCGCGTTCGAGCTGGAGGTCTGGCCCGACCTGCGGCACGGCCTCGACCACGAGACCCTCCACGTGCCGACCCTCCCCGCCGACCGCGAGGACGACGAGCACCCGTGGCCCGAGGACCAGGCCGCGCTCTACCCCTTCATGGCCCGCACCGGCGGCCCGTCGATCGCCGCGACCGTCCGCCGCCTGGCCGCCCCGGAAGCCGTCCCGGCCGTCGTCCACTGCGCGGTCGGCAAGGACCGCACCGGCCTCACCATCGCGGTCGTCCAGTCCCTCCTCGGCGCCTCCGAGGCCGAGATCACCGCCGACTTCCTGCGCTCCAACGCCGGCCTCGGCCTCCTCGACGGCCCCACCCCGTACGTCGACGAAACCGGCACCGAACGCGTCTCCCGCCCGGTCTCCGCCGCCCTCCTCGCCTCCTCCCTCGCCTGGATCGAAACCCACCACGGCTCCATCCCCGCCTACCTCGCCCCCCACGGCATCACCGACACCGACCTCACCGCCCTCCGCACCAACCTCGGGTAACTCGGTGGGCCCTGTCGGGGCCAACTGCTAGAACGGTCTCCAACCGCTTCGTAGGCGTCAGGAGATGTCAGTGTCGGACCCGATCGCTCAACGACAGTCCATCGCGCCCGGCCTCTACGAGAGCGTCGTGACGGTCGATCTCGCCGACCGGCTCGAGGGCCTCAAGGAGTCCGGCTTCCACACCGTCGAGCGTGAGGTGACCTCTGAGTCGGCACCGTTCGTCCTGGCCAGGCACATCGGCACCGAGGTCGAACGGGCGCTCAGGGCCGTGGATCCCAAGCAGCGCGTCGACGTGGCGAACCGGATACTGACCGCCCTTGCCTCCGCCAACGACGCTGACACGGGCCACCAGATCAAGGCGGGCCCGAAGGAGCTCATCGCGGTGGTCGAGGAGCAGGCCGCGGGCGTCTTCCAGGTCCGCCCGCTGACCCCGCTCTCCGAGAACGCCCTGCTGACGAACGCCCCCGAGGAGCGGAGCCTCGGCAGCGAACTGCGCGCAGAACTGGCCACCGCCGACCGCGTCGACCTGCTCTGCGCCTTCGTGAAGTGGCACGGGCTTCGGGTCATCGAAGAGCAACTGCGCCAAGCGCAACAGCGCAACGTTCCGATCCGGGTCATCACCACGACGTACATGGGTGCGACCGAGCGCCGGGCACTCGACCGACTGGTCCGGGACTTCGGGGCCGAGGTGAAGGTCAACTACGAGTTGTACACCACCCGCCTGCACGCCAAGGCATGGTTGTTCCGCCGGAACACCGGCTTTCACACCGCGTACGTCGGTAGCTCGAACCTCTCGAAGGCGGCTCTCCTGGACGGACTGGAATGGAACGTCCGCCTCTCGAACGTCGCCTCGCCGACGGTGCTGCGGAAGTTCGCGGCCACGTTCGACTCCTACTGGAGCAACCCCGATTTCAAGTCGTACGACCCCGACCGCGACGCGGACGAGCTCGACCGCGCCCTGGAGGCGGCCGGCAAGCCGTGGGACCGGAACGGTGGCCGCACGCTCGACCTGGCCAAGGTCGAAATGCGGCCCCTTCCCCACCAACGGGAGATGCTCGAAGAGCTGGACCGGGCCCGTGCAGTCCACGGGCACCACCACAACCTCCTCGTCTCCGCCACGGGAACCGGCAAGACGTGGCTGGCCGCCTTCGACTACAAGGAACTGGCCAAGACGCTCGGCAAGGAGCCCACGCTCCTCTTCGTCGCACACCGCAAGGAGATCCTCGAACAGGCCGCTGGAGCGTACCGATCGGTCGTGGGCAACGGGAACTTCGGCGAGCTCTACGTCGACGGGAAGCGGCCCAAGGAGGGGCGGCACGTCTTCGCCAGCATCCAGTCGCTGACCGCAGGAGGAGGCGTCTCGTACCCGGCCGACCACTTCGACGTCCTGGTCATCGACGAGTTCCACCACGCCGCCGCCGACACGTACCGGGCGATCATCGAGCACTTCACGCCACGCGAGTTCCTCGGACTCACCGCCACCCCCGAGCGAGCTGACGGCGTGCGGGTCCAGGACGAGTTCTTCGAGGGCCGCGTGGCCGCCGAACTACGCCTCTGGCAAGCGCTCGCCGACGGCTTGCTCTCCCCGTTCCACTACTTCGGCGTGCACGACAACACCGACCTGCGGGGGGTGGGCTGGCGACAGGGCAGCTATGACCGCGCCGAACTGACGAGGCTCCTCACCCGGTCGAACACGCAGGCCCACCACGTCCTGAACGCCGTCCAGGACAAGGTCAGCGACCCCTTCAACATGCGGGCGCTCGGCTTCTGCGTCTCCGTACGCCATGCCCAGTACATGGCTGACGCGTTCAACGCCGCAGGCCTCAACGCACTCTCACTGTCGGGCGAGACACCGAGCGCGGAGCGGGAGAAAGCCCTCAAGCGTCTTGAGAGCGGCGACGTACAGGTGCTCTTCTCCGTCGATCTCTTCAACGAGGGACTCGACATCCCCAGCGTCGACACCCTGCTCCTGCTGCGCCCCACCTCCAGTGCCACGATCTTCTTGCAGCAGCTCGGCCGCGGGCTGCGCCGTGCCGAGGGCAAGAGCGTGCTCACGGTCCTGGACTTCATCGGATTCCAGCGTCAGGAATTCCGCTTTGAAGACCGCTTCCGGGCACTCACCGGGCATACGAAGCAAGGCATCCAGCGCGATCTCGAACAGGACTTCCCGACGCTCCCCGAGGGCTGCCAGATCCTTCTCGACCGAGTGTCGAAGGACATCGTCCTCAAGAACATCAAGGAACAGCTCAACGCGAACGTCAAAACGCTCGCCCAAGAAGTGCGACAGCACGGGGACACGGCCCTGGCCGGCTATCTCGGCAGGACGGGCCGGAGTCTCCTCGAGGTCTACCGCGCGAAGCACTCCTGGACGGAGATCCGGTTCCGGGCGGGCCTCGGCGAAGACGCACAGAGCCCCGAGGAACGGAAGCTGCTCGAGCGGGTCGTCACGCTCGCCCAGGTCGACGACCCCGAGCGCGTCGAGGCCTACCTCAAGCTCACGGACGACGACGCCCCCGATTTCACCGAGCTCGACCCCCGCATGCAAACGTACGCGGCGATGCTCTTCTTCGCCCTGTGGCCGGACGGTGAAAAATTCTCCTCCATCGCCGAGGGCCTGCGAACCCTCAAGGCTCATCGAGCGCTCCGGAGCGAGCTGCGCGAGGTCTTCGCCCACGGCCTCGAAACGACGACCTACGCCCCCAGGCCCTTGCTGACTGACCTCAGCGCGCTGTCGTCCCAGCCGCTGGCCGTCCATGCTCACTACAGCCGGCCCGAACTGCTTGCAGCGCTGCAATGGGCGGAGCTGGGAAAGTACCTGCCCGCGAAGCACAACGCGGGCGTGGCCTGGTGCCCCAAGGTCAAAACCGACGCCCTCATGATCACCATCGAGAAGGACGAAAAGAGCTTCTCGGAGAACACCCGCTACCGCGACTTCGCTCTCAACGAGGAACTCTTCCACTGGGATTCGCAGAACCAAACGTCCCCGACCTCGCCAACCGGCCGGCGCTACCAGAACCACCGGGAGAACGGCAGTGCCGTGCTGCTGTTCGTCCGTCGGGAAACGGAGAACGAGATCGGTCGACCGAACCCGTACGTCCTGCTGGGACCGGCCGACTACGTTTCCCACGAAGGCGGGAAGCCAATGGCAGTGACGTGGAAGCTGCACACCCCGCTGCCGGCGGACGTGCAGCACTTCACCTCCGTCACCGCCGGCTGACACCCCCCACCGCTTACCCCCGGCGTTCCAGGTGCCACCACTGTGTCGGGGAGTCGGTGTCCTCCCGCTGCTCAACCCCGCCCTCGGTGGCCGTCAGGGGTTTGCCGCTGATGAAGCTCGTGATGGTGTAGGTGCCCGGGGCGTCGTCGTGGTGTTCGAGGAGCCATTCCTGGGCGCCGAAGGCGTTGGCGGACCACTGCTGGATGGGGACGCCGTCGTCGGGGGAGGCGTTGGTGACGTCGAGGCGTTTGCCGCTGTTGGCGTTCTCCAGGTGGTAGAGGGCGCCGCCGGGGTGGACGGCGGTGAGGTGCCAGAGCTGGGCGTCGGTGCCGGTGGCCTCGCCGCAGCGGATGCGGGCTCCGCTGCGGCGGCTGCCGTCGGCGACTTCGAGGAGCAGGCCGTCGGCGGCGTTGCGGATCAGGTAGGCGCCGTCCGTGATCGCGGTGTCAGTCACGGGGGAAGTCTGCCACCGGGGACCGACGGGCTTCGTAGGTGAAGGCGGCGGCGAGGACGGTGGCGGTGGCCGCGACCTGGGCGAGGGCGGAGACGGTGGTGCCGAGCCGGACGGTGGCGAGCAGGAGCACCGCCGCGACGAGCCGGGGCGCGTTCGGGGTGAGGCGGAAGGTGCGGCGGACGGCGGTGTTGACGACGAGGTAGAGCGCGATGCCGCCGGCGAGGGCGCCGGCCTGCGGGAGGGTGATCGGGGCCCCCGGGTGGGCGACGGCGGACTTGACCCCGGCGGCGAACAGCAGGATGCCGAGCAGGAGTCCGCCGTGCCCGAGGTAGTAGACGGTGACGGCGGTCCAGTTGCGGCGCGCGGACGTGAGGGCGGCCATGTGATGCTCGGCGCGGGCGTCGTCGTCGTGCCCGAAGTAGGCCCACCAGAGCCCGACGCACACGGCGAGGCTGAGCAGGGCGACGGCGACGAGGGGCAGGGTGAGGTCCAGGCCGCCGGCGCCGACGCCGATCGCGATGACGGACTCGCCGAAGGCGATGATCACGATCAGTCCGTGGCGTTCGACGAAGTGGTCGGCGCGGAGCCGGAACTCGGGCAGCCGGGCGACCCGCGGGGTCACGAACTGCATGGCGAAGGCGGCGGCCCAGAAGGCGAGTTGGAGGGTGCCCGTGCAGTAGCCGCCGGTCACGACCAGCGCGCCGCCCACCAGGTTGGCCCCGCCCATCCGCAACACGGCGGGCAGCGCGACGCCGGAGGCCGCGAACATGCCGGTGTGCACGGCGACGACCACCAGGTACGCCCAGCCGAACGCGACGCCGCTGCCCTCGAAGGCGTGCGGGACGGACAGCGACATCACCAGGAACGCGCCCATGGCGAGCATGAGGAGGCCGCGCCGGCGGTGGTTGCTGGGCGGCATGGCGTTGGTGAGCCAGATGAAGGCGTCGTACATCCACCAGATGACCGCCAGCATGACGAGCACCTGGACGAGGCCGTCGACGGTGAGGTGGTGGGCCAGGCTGCCGGTGAGCTGGGTGATCGTGAAGACGAAGACGAGGTCGAGGAAGAGTTCGAGCGGGGCGACCTTCAGGGCGGGTTCCGCCTCGGTGCCGGGGCCGGGGACTCGTATCGGATGGGGCGCAGTCACCGCGTGAGTATGCGTCACGGTGCCTTCGCCGCGCCGCTGCTTCTGCCAACGCACGCACCCCATGCGGCCCCGTACGGCCCCCGCTCCGCTCCCCGCACGGCCCGCCGCCTATGCTGCGGCGAATGGCCTCCCAGCACACCCCCACGCCCCATCAGCAGCCCACCTTCGCCGAGGCGGTGGCCGTCCTGGAGGCGGTGGTCGCGGCGGAGGACGAGGAGCGGTTCGGCCCGGCGCTCGGCCTGGTCGGCGGGCTCTTCGGCCCGGCCGGCCCGGAGGAGGTGGCGACCGCCGGGCCCCGGCTGGCGGCGCTGCTGCCGGACGCGCCGCCGTTCCCGCGTTCGCACCTGGCGATGCTCGTGGGCGCCTGCGTCGAGCGGGGCGCCGATCCGTCGGCGTGCGCGGGCCCGGTGCTGGCCGGTCTGCGGGGCGCGTTGACGGGCGCGCAGCGGCTCGTGGAACGGTGGGAGGCGACGGGCGGCGGTCCGCTGCCCGATCCGGAGGAGGACGACCCGGGCGCGGCCCACGGGCGGATCGCGGATCCGGCCGTCCTGGACGCCTGGCAGGCGCACCTGGCCGTCGTCGGCTGGTGGACGCTGGAGCTGTGGCAGCGCGCCGCGTGGGCGGTGCTGGCGCACGCGCCGGTGCGGGCGGAGGCGCGCGCCTCGGGCGTGACGGCCGTGCTGCTGGAGTTGATCGCCCGGTACGGCGGTGAGCGGCACGACCTCAAGGGCCTCTCGTACCTGGCCCAGGTGCTCGACGACGAACCGCTGCTGGTGCTGGACCGGCCGACGGGCACGGGCTACCTGCTCCGCATGGACGGCCTGAGCGACACCTTCCAGCTGCACACGCTCCTCGCCGACGTGCTGATCGGCGGCGGCCACCTGCCGGGCGTCCGGCAGGACCCGGAGGTCGTGGCGCTGTGCCGCACGGCGCACCCGGACGGCCGCCGCCTGATCGCGGCCGGCGCGTTCAACCTGGTGGCGCCGGACGGCTCGTGGCTCTGGAACGAGGGGACGCCGGCCGACATCCCGGTGCTGGACGGTGTTCGGACGCTGGTGCTGGAGCCGCAGCCGTACGAGCGGACGTGGTCGGCGGGCCGGTTCATCCCGGACCTCCCGGGCGACCTGCGGCTGGAGCGCGTGCTGTCCCCGGCGGAGGCGGCCGAGCGGCTGTCGCGGACGGTGCCCGCGCAGACCGCCGCGCAGGCGTTCCGCTAGGACCACGGCAGTAAGCACCAAGGACCACGGCAGTAAGCACCAAGGGCCACGGCACTAGGCACCAAGGGCCGCGAGCGGGCGCCCGAGCGCGTGGGGTTATGGTCGGAAGCCGGAACGCATCCCCCCGAGCGGACGAGTGGAGTCGACGATGGCGAAGGTCCCGAACGTGATCGCGGACGGCGCGCCCGCCGCCCTGACCGCCGCGAGCGGCCTGGTCGGCGGCTACGGCGTGGCCCGCTGGACCGGGCGGCGCGAGCTGGGCGGCGCGGTGCTGGCGGTGGCCGGTGCCGGGGCGGCCGCGCAGTGGCACCGCCGTTCGGGCGCGCGGACGGCGGCCGTGCTGACCGGGCTGTACGTGGTGGCCTTCGGCGGCTCGCACCCGCTGGCGAAGCGGATCGGCGCGTGGCCGTCCGTGTTCGCCGTCACCGGGGTGGTCGCCGCCGCCTCGGCCGTGGCGACGGCGCTGTCCGGCCGCGCCGAGGCCTGACCGGCCGCCGAAGCGCTCAGCCGGTGAACCGGGCCTCGAACGCGGCCCGGTTCGCCGACACCGGCGAGCGGTCCCACACCGCGAACACGACGCGCTCGAAGGCGGCCCCGTACCGGGCCAGCGCGCCCTCGAAGGCCTCGGCGACCTCCGCCGGGTCGTTGCCGAACACGCCGCAGCCCCATGCCCCGAGCACCAGCGTGCGGACCTCGTGCCGGGCCGCCGCCGCGAGCACCCGCACGGCCCGCTCGGCGAGCACGCCGCGGACGTCGACGCCGGGCGAACGCCGGGCCAGCTGGCCCGCGTTGGGCGCGGGCGAGGTCAGGAACGTGACGGGGTAGGGCCGGGCGAGGAGGGCGCCGCCCTCGCCCCGGACGACGGGCACGCCGGGCGAGACGATCACCCGGTGGCTGTACCGGAGGTCGGTGGAGGCGCGGTGCGCCTCGTAGTAGTCGGGCGCCTCCAGCAGGCAGGTGTAGAGGAGCGCGCTGCGGCAGAGGTCCTCCTCCTGGGCGCGGGCGCCGCGCAGGTATCCGCCGCCGGGGTTGCGCGCGGACGCGAAGTTGAGCACCCCGACCGGTCCCGCGCCGGCCTCGACCAGGCGCCGCGCGGCCTGGACGCTGCCCTCGGCCGTCACCTCGACCGCCCCGCGGCCCGGCCCGGGACCGGGGCTGCCGGCCCGTAGGAGGGCGTCCAGCGCGGCCGGCGCGTACGACACCGTCCCGGCCCGGGCCGCCGCCAACTGATCGCCCACCTCGACGAGTTCGCCCCCGGTCGCCCGGTAGCTCCCCCGCGCGGCGATCTCCTCGTTCACCACGGCCACACCGTGCAGTCTGCTGCTCATGGGCCCGACGCTAATGGACTTCCCTCAGCCCGCGCCACAGGTTATTCTCACTCCAAGAACAACACCTCGGGGGGAAACGTCCAGAGGGTCCCAGGGGGGTATCGGGGGATATCGGGGACCCAGGGGGGACGCCGGGGAAGTTCCGGGGGGAACGCCGAAGGGCCCGCTCCACCAAGTGGAGCGGGCCCTTCGTCCGTCAGCCGGCGGTTTCGTCAACTACCGGCGGTACGGGTTCAGTTCTTCCAGCGCGGCTTGCGGTCGTCGCGGTTGAAGCCGCCGCGGTCCTCGCGGTTGAAGCCGCCGGAGCGGGCACCGCGGTCGTCGCGGTCACGACCGCCGCCGAAGCCCGAGGACTGCGGACGGCCGCCGGAGCGGTGGTCGTCACGGCGCGCGAACGGACGGCTGCTGCTGCCGCGCTCGTCGCGGTCACGGCCGAAGGACGGGCGGTCGCCGAAGGAGCGGGCCGGACGGTCGCCGAAGGAACGGCCGCCACGGTCGTCGCGGTCACGGTTGAAGCCGCCGCGGTCGTCACGGTTGAAGCCACCGGAACGGGCACCGCGGTCGCCGCGGTCGTCACGGTTGAAGCCACCGGAGCGGGCGCCGCGGTCGTCACGGTCACGGCCGCCGAAGCCACCGCGGTCACGGTCGAAACCGCCCGAACGACGGTCGTCGCGGTCACGGTCGCGGCCGAAGGCCGGACGCTCGCTGCGGGCCTCGCGGTAGGCCGGGGTCCGCTCCTCGGCGGCCGGGCCGGACTGCGCCGGCACGGCGACCGCGGCGTCGGCGGCCGGGGCACCCTCGGCGACGGTGTCGTCCTCCGCGGCCGGGGCCTCGTCCTCGATGCCCAGCTCGGCCCGCTCGCGCGCCGCACGGGCGGCGAGGCGGTCGGCCTCCTCGCGCAGCTCGGTGGCGCGGCGCTGCGCGCGCTCCAGCTGGCGGGTCATGTCGGCGAGCTCGCGCTCGGCGGCACCGGCGATGTTCGCGGCGCTCTCGGCCTGCACCTCGGTCAGCGAGCGGGCGCCGGTGATCTTGGCGACCTCGGCGTCGAACGCGTGGTCCAGGATGTGGCGGCTGGCGTCGACGCCCGCGTCCTCCATGAGGCGGAAGACGCCGCGGCGCTGGTGCGGCAGCACCAGGGTGACGACGGCGCCGGAGCGGCCGGCCCGCGCGGTGCGGCCGGAGCGGTGCAGGTAGTCCTTGTGGTCGCCGGCCGGGTCCACGTTGAGGACCAGGTCGATGCCGTCGACGTGGATGCCGCGGGCGGCGACGTCGGTGGCGACGACGACGTTGACGTAGCCGTCCTTGAAGTCGCCGAGGACGCGGGTGCGGGCGCCCTGGGTCATGCCGCCGTGCAGCGCGTCGGCCTTCACGCCGGCCTCGATGAGCTGCTCGGCGACGCGGTCGGCGCCCATCTGGGTGCGGACGAAGATGATCGTGCGGCCCTTGCGGGCGGCGATCGCGTTGGTGATCGGCGCCTTGTCCTTGGGCTTCACCACGAGGATGTGGTGGGTCATGGTGGTGACGGCGCCGGCCGACGGGTCGACCTCGTGGGTGACCGGGTTCTTCAGGTAGCGCTTGACCAGGGTGTCGATCTCGTTCTCCAGGGTGGCGGAGAACAGCAGGCGCTGGCCGCCGGCCGGCACCTGGTCGAGGATCTCGGTGACCTCGGGCAGGAAGCCCATGTCGGCCATCTGGTCGGCCTCGTCGAGCACGACGGTGCGGACGTCGGCCAGCTTGGCGCTGCCGCGGTTCAGCAGGTCGCGCAGACGGCCGGGGGTGGCGACCAGGATGTCGACGCCGCGCTCCAGCGCGTAGATCTGGTTCGACATCGAGGTGCCGCCGCAGACGACCTTGAGCTTGAGCCCGAGCACCGAGCCGAACGGCTCCAGCGCGTCGGCCACCTGCATGGCCAGCTCACGGGTCGGGACGAGGATCAGGCCGCGCGGGTGCTTGGGCTTGGTGCGCTCGCCGTCGGCGAGGCGGGTGAGCAGCGGCAGACCGAAGCTGAGGGTCTTGCCGGAGCCGGTGCGGCCGCGGCCGAGCACGTCCTTGCCGGCCAGGGCGTCCGGGATGGTCGCGGCCTGGATCGGGAACGGGGTGGTCACGCCGCGCTTGGCGAGGGCGCGCACGACGTCGTCGTGCAGGCCCAGGTCGCCGAAGGTGATGGTGGGCTCGGCGGACTCGACGGCGTCGGTCTCGACGACCTCGACGACCTCGGTCTCGGTGGTCTCGACGGCCTCGACGGCGTCGGACTCGGGGGTGGTGGTGACATCGGCGGCGGACTCGCTCGCGGGCATGGCGAAGCGGGCGTCGTCAACGAGAGACATGCAAAACCTTCCGGAAGTGGCACGCGCCAAAGTCCGGGGTTCTGTTTCACAACCGCCTCTATGCGGTCAGCCACGGATCGCCGGTACGCGCCAAGGGCGCCAGATGGGAGTAGGGCGCCAGACAAATGAATCAAACGAACGATCTACCACCATAGAGGATCCTCGGGATCGGAGGCAAATGCCCTGGCCATCCCCCTAATGCGGGGCCGGGCGGGGGCTCGGGGCCGAGGAACCGGAGCTGCCGGAGGACGGTTCCGGGGCCGGCGGGACGGTCGCGGCGGGCGAGGAGTGCTCGGGCTCGGGGGTCGTGGACGGGTGAGCGCTGGGCGTGGCCGAAGGGGCGCCCGAAGTGCCGCCGCCGGACCGGCCCTCGCCGGTGCCACCGGCGCCGGAGCCCGCCGAGCCGCCCGTGCCCGCCGTTCCGCCGCCCGCCGACGAGCCGCCGCCCGGCTTGGGTGCGGGGCTGGCGCTCACGCCCCCGGCCGCGCCGTTCGCGCCCGGCGATCCCTCCGCCGCGGGGGCGCCCGGTACCGGGATCACGCCCGCCGTGGCCGCGTTCGCGCCGGGCGCCGGCTCGCCCGGAGCCTGTGACGTGCCCCCGGCAGGCGCGTTCTCCGTCTGCGAGCCCCCCTGCCGCTCCGAGCGCCCGGACGCACCCCCGAGGTGCCCGCCGCCCGCCGGGGCCGAGGGGCCGCCCGTCGCCCCCGGCTTGGCCGCCGGACCGGCCTGGCCCACCGGCGCGACGCCGCCGGGCTTCTCCTCCGCCGCCGGGCCGACCGACATGCACCCCGTCAACCCCAGCCCGGCCACCGCCAGCAACGCCGCCGCCCGCACCACACCGGTCCGCAGGTGCGCGCCCCGCGCCTGCTCCGCCGCCTGCGCCCGCGCCGAAACCGTACGCACCGCCGTCCGAACCGCCCGCACCGAAGCCACCGAGCTCCCTCTCTACCGCCCCACCCTGGCCGCCCCATGCGCGCGGCCGCTCCCGGTGCCCAACGCGCGCCGGGCCCGGCGGGACACGGGCGGCGCACGAGGAAGCCGCCGGCCGCCAACCACCCGGCCCAACGCCGGTGGTTCAAACGCGTGTCGGTTGGAATTCACCCCTGCGGGGGAGCGCAGAACGGCGGCCCGTCACTCCCGAGAGCGTCAGCCCAGAGCGCCACCCCATCAAGTCACCCCCAGAGCGTCACCCCCAGAGCGCCGAGGCCAGCTCCGCCCCCGCGTAGACCGCCGCCAGGCCGGCCGCCAGACTGCCGGCCACGTTCGCCACCGCGTACCGCCCGGCCCCGGTCTCCACCAGCCGCAGCGTCTCGTACGAGAACGTCGAATACGTCGTCAGCGCCCCGCAGAACCCCGTCCCGACCAGCAACTGGACGTGCGGGGACGCGGCCCCCGCCGCGACCGCACCGGTCACCAGGCCCAGCACCGCGCAGCCGACGACGTTCACCACGAACGTCCCCCACGGGAACACCGAGTCGTGCCGGGACTGCACCGCCCGGTCCGTCAGGTACCGCATCGGCGCCCCGACCACGGCCCCCGCCACCACCAACAGCCAGTTCACTTCCCGTCCTCCCCGGCCCCGGGCGCACCGGCCGCACCGGCCGCGCCCGCCGAACCCGTCCGCCCGACGTACCGCACGACGTCGCACGGGTCGAGCACCACCAGCCCCTCGGCGACCAACTCGTCCAGTTGCGGCAGGAAGCCCCGCACCCGCTGCTCCTCGTCCACGATCACCACCGCCACCGGCAGGTCCTCGCTCAGCGACAGCAGCCGCGTCGTGTGCACCAGCGACGACGCCCCGAACCCCTCGATCCCCCGGAAGACGCTCGCCCCGGCCAGCCCGGCGGCGCGCGCCCGGTGCACGATCTCGCTGTACAGCGGCCGGTGGTGCCAGCGGTCGTTCTCCCCGACCAGCACCGTCAGCCGCAGCGCGGGGCCGCTCATGCGCCCGCCTCGCTGCGCTCGGCGGTCGCTTCGCGAAACGCGCACCTCTTGGTCTGTTCGCTCGCTCCGCTCGCTCACGTCACTCATGCCCCACCGCCTTCCCAAGCGCCGCGGTGGATCAGACGCCGCGTCACCACGGCCGCCGTCCAGACCGCGAGGAGCGCCCCCGCCAGCGTCAGCCCGAGGTACGCCAGGCCGGGGCCGAGCCGGTCCGCCTCGATCAGGCGCCGGATGTCCACCGCGTACGTCGAGAACGTGGTGAACCCGCCCAGCACGCCCGTCCCGAAGAACGGCCGCAGCAGCGGGTGCGCCGGGCGGCCCTCGGTGATCGCCACCAGGAAGACCCCGATCACCGCGCAGCCGACCACGTTGATCAGCAGCGTCGTCCACGGGAACGCGCTCGGCCCGTCCGTCCACGCCAGCCCGGCCGCGTACCTGGCCACCGCGCCGACCGCCCCGCCCAGCGCGATCACCGCGACGGCCGGCCCCTGCCCGCGCAGCACCGGCAGGCGCGGCCGCGCCACCGCCGCGACCGGCGGCACCGTCCGTGCCACGTCGTCCACCGTCCCGTCCGAGGTCGTCATAGGGCCATGAAACACCGGCTCCCACCACCTGGCACGCCCCCGTCCCAGAACCGACAATGATCCGGTGGAGATGACCCGGGAAGAGTTCGAGACGCTGGTCGGCGACGCGCTCGACCTGATTCCCCCGCAGCTCGCGGCCATGATGGACAACGTCGCGGTGTTCGTCGAGGACGAGCCGGACCCCGCCGACCCCGAGCTCCTCGGCCTCTACGAGGGCACCCCGCTCACCGAGCGCGGCGAGTGGTACGCCGGGGTCCTCCCGGACCGGATCATCATCTACCGCGGTCCCACCCTCCGGCACTGCGAGACCCGCGAGGAGGTCGTCGAGGAGGTCCGCATCACCGTGATCCACGAGGTCGCCCACCACTTCGGCTTCGACGACCACGAGCTCCACGACCTCGGCTGGTCCTGACCCCTCCCGGAGGGGCGCCGGCACCCGGCCCGACCGGCCGCCGCTCCACCCGGCCGGAACCCGTTTTGGCGATCCGCCCGACATCCCATATGCTTCTCGACGTCCCCGAACGCTGGAACACAGCGGGACAGGCCGCAAGCCCTCATCGTCTAGTGGCCCAGGACGCCGCCCTTTCAAGGCGGTAGCACGGGTTCGAATCCCGTTGGGGGCACGCAGTACCGCAGTACCCGTAGTAAAGTGCAGTGCCGCAAGACCTGGTGGCCCACCAGCCACCTAAGGTCCCGTGGAGCAGTTGGTTAGCTCGCCACCCTGTCAAGGTGGAGGTCGCGGGTTCAAGTCCCGTCGGGATCGCTCGTCTCGCAAGAGACGGTGCAGTACGGCCAGGTAGCTCAGTTGGTACGAGCGTCCGCCTGAAAAGCGGAAGGTCGCCGGTTCGACCCCGGCCCTGGCCACCGCCAGGAAGGCCCCGGAGAGATCACTCTCCGGGGCCTTCGCCGTTTGCGCGTGCCATCAGCAGGCGGGCCGTGTGACGCGGATCATGATCTCCGCCTTCCGCCGCACCCCGTCCACCGCACCCGCCACACCCGCCACCACGGCCCCCGGAGCGGGCCGAGCGGGCCCTTCGAGCCGGAGGACGCCCGGGGGCACCAGGGGGCGCCAGAGGACCCGCCAGGGCCCCCAACCCCCGGAGCACACCGGTGGGACGCCTGGCCGGCCCTTCGAGCGCCGACGGCCGGCCACATCGACCACCAACGGCCCGCCCTTCGTCCGACGCCGGGATATGCGGCCTCCGGACCGTGCGCGCAGCACCGTTTTCAAAGGCCGTTTATACGTCCGCATCCGGTGAATAATGCGGCCCTGATTTCGAATTTTCCAGAGCGTCGCATAAATATGCAGACCCGGCGGATTTGAATGTCATGTGCAGCCGCCCTGACGCCCGGTCACCCCTGTGACCTGGTGCGGTATAGTTCCGCTCATCTGGGGGGATGCGCGCGGTTGTCAGTGGAACGGGCTACGGTTCCACTGAATTCACAGCGCGGCCGACATCGGTGCGGGGATCTCCCAGGAACACCGTGGAACGGCTACGCCGAGGTCGCGATCCCCATCGCATCGCGCCGCGGCGGCGCAGCCATGAATGCAATTTCGGGGGAATGCATTGGCGCAATCAAGGACCTTTCTCGCCGATCGGGGCAATGAGTTCCGGGAACTGCTCGACGCGCTCTCCGAGGTCCGGTCCGGGCGCGCGGCCGTCACCGTGGTCGACGGCCCCTCGGGGCTGGGGAAGACCGCTCTCCTCGACGCCCTGGGCCGGGAGGCGCGGGACCAGGAGATGACGGTGCTGAGGGCCCGCTGCAGCATCGTCGAGCGCGACTTCCACTTCGGCGCCGTCCGCCAGCTCCTCGCTCCCGTGCTCGGCGCACCGGCCGCGCGGCGCCCGGCCGCCGCGCAGAAGGCGGAGGCGGTGCTGGAGGGGATGCCCTACCGGATGCCCGAGCCCGGTTCGGCGGCCGCCGACTTCGACCGGCTGGCGTCGCTGTGCGCACCCGTCCTGCAGCTGGCCGAGGAGCGGCCGGTGGTCCTGGCGGTGGACGACGTCTGCTGGGCCGACGAGTACTCGTCCCAGTGGCTGGCGTTCCTGGCGCGCCGACTGGACGACGTCCCGGTGCAGCTCGCCGTCGTTTCCCGGGGCTCGCTGCCGAACGCCGGCGGTGAGCTGGTCCACGAGCTGATGCAGCACCCGGCGTGCCGGGTGGTCCAGCCCGGGCTGCTGACCGTGGAGGGCGCGGCCCGGGTCGTCGCCGAGGGCGTCGGTCCCGGGGCCGCCGAGGCGTTCGGCCCGGAGTTCCACGCGATGACCGGGGGCAACCCCGCCCTGGTCGCCGCCCTGGTCCGCGAGCTGGGCAGGACGGGCGGGCTGCCGGAGACCACCGGGCTCGTTCGCCCCGGCGCGGTCGGTGAGCGGGTGCTGCCGACCGCGTTGCGGGCCCTGCTCCGCCGGGAGCCGCCCGTGGTGCTGCGGGTGGCCGGTCTGCTGGCCGAACTGGGCGTCGACACCGGGACCGACGTCCTGCGGACCGTCACCGGGCTGGAACAGCCGCTGCTCGACCATGCGGTGACCGCCCTGGAGGGCAGCGGGCTGCTCGCCGCCGGTCCGGCCGGGCGGTTCTGCCACCCGCAGGTCTCGGAGTCGCTCGCCGGCCTGCTCGCGGCCACCGACCGGGCCATCGCGCACGCCGACACCGCACGGGCGCTGTTCCGGGCCCGGGCGGCCGCGGAACGGATCGCGGCCCACGTGGTGGCCGGCGCGAGCACCGGCGAGCCGTGGCGGGTGGAGGTGCTGCGCCGGGCCGCACGGTCCGCGGGCGAGCGGGGCGACACGGCCGCGGCCGTCCGCTTCCTCCGGCACGCGCTCACCGAGACCGCCTCGACGGAGGTCCGGCACCGGCTCCTGGTGGAGCTGGGCACCGCCGAGGCCCACAGCGACCTGAACGACTGCGTGCGGCACCTCGGCGAGGCCGAGACCCTGAGCACCGATCCCGAGCAGCGGGCGGAGTTCGTGCCGTTGCTCGCCCGCGCCCTGGTCCAGTCGGGGCTGCCCCGCCCGGCGATCGACCTGCTCGACCGCACGGCGGCGGAACTCTCCGACACGAACCGGCTGCTGCTGCCGATCCTGAGCCTGCGCGCCGTCATTCCCGACGGGGGACGGCCCGCCTGCTGGGGCTCCCTGACCACCCGCGGGCCGCGGGCGGAGCCCACCGGCCGGACGCCGGACGAGCGCGGGCTGCTGGCGGCGCTCGCGATGCGGTCCGTGATCGCCCTGGACGGCGCCGACCGTGCCGGAGAACTCGCCGGGAACGCCCTGCGCGGGTTCCACCCGGCGCAGGACCAGGCCCAGACCGCCGTGCTGGCCGTGACCGCCCTGCTCGACGCCGACCGGATCGAGACCGCCCGTCGCGGGGCCTCGGAGATCCGGGCGGCCGACCTCGCGCACTGGCCGCCGGCCGCGCGGGCGGTGACGGCCGCGGTCCGGGCACGGCTGCGCCACCGGACCGGTGAGCTGGCCGCGGCCCTGGACGAGGCCGAGCACGCCCTGGCCCTGTCGGACGAGCCGCACCCGTACCTGCCGCACGTCGTCGCGGCCGCCGTGCAGGTCCTGCTGGAGACCGACCGGGTCGAGGCCGCGGCGGAGCTCGTCGAACGCGTCGCCGGGGCCGCCGGCCACGCCGGCTGGACGTGGCCGTACTTCCTGGAGGCCCGCGCGCGCGTGCGCATGGCCCAGGGGCAGGCCGCGGCGGCGCTGCGGGACCTCATGGAGTGCGGACGGCTCATGGAGGAGCTCTGGGGGGACAATCCGGGCCGGATCGCCTGGCGCTCCCGGGCGGCGGTCATCGAGCACCGGCTGAACCGCCCGGAGGCGGCCCAGGAGTTCGCCGCCCAGGAGGTGGAGCAGGCGCACGCCTGGGGTGCCCCGGTGGTGCTGGCCCGGGCCCTGCGGGTGGCCGCGCTGGTCGGTCCCAGGGCGCTGGCCCGGACGGGCCTGGAGGACTCGGTGGCGCTGCTGGAGAACGCGTCCGATCCGCTGGAGCTCGCCCGATCGGTGACGGCGCTCGGCACCCTGCTCGCGGCCACCGGGCACACGGACGCCGGACGGGCCCGGTTGCGCCAGGCCCTCGCGCTCACCCAGGCCGCCGGGGCCACCGCGCTGGCGGGCCGCGTGCACAACGAGCTGCTGGCCACCGGCGCCCGCCCGCGGCGGCTCCCGCAGGTCGGGCCGGAGTCGCTGACCCCGAGTCAGCAGCGGATCGCCCGACTGGCCGCCGAGGGGCTGAGCAACGAGGACATCGCGGCCCGGCTCTACATCACCCGGCGCACGGTGGAGTTCCATCTGACGCACGCGTACCGGAAGTTGTGCATCGACGGACGGGTCGGCCTGCGCGCCGCGCTGTTCGGGGAGGCGGCCTAGGCGCTGGCCGGCCCGGGGCTCCCCGGGCCGGCCAAGGCGCTAGATCAGCGGATGCGGCTCCCGGCGGCCCTCGGGTGCGAGGGGTGTGAGGCCGGTCCTGGCGCCTGCGGACGCGAGCCGGCCGCGGTGCCAGTTGAAGGCGCAGGACTCGTCCAGCCGCAGGGGTTGCAGGCCCTCGGGCACGATCTTGACCGCGTGCCAGCCCATGCGGACGAGCGCCTCGGGCAGCCGGTGGGTGAGGTCGACCGCCACCGGCCGCACGCCCTGCTCCGCGAGTGCCCGCACCAGCCCGTCGACGGTGAGCCCGTCCGGTGCGGCACCCGCTCCGGCGTCGGCGAGGAGCCGCGCCTCCTCCGGGACGAACCCGGCGGCCCAGGACGCCACCGCCGCCGCGCCGTGCTCGGAGGCGAAGTACTGCGCGCGTTCGAGCTCGGTGCGCGGCTGCGCGGTCGGCGCGTCCGCGGGGTCGTTGCGGTTGACCAGGCGGAGCGCGGAACGGATCTGCATGGCTTCCTGCAGGGCCTTGCCCAGAGCGGTGCAGGCGTCCCCGGACGCGCAGGCGCCGACGGCCGCGAGCCGCCCGGGGCCGTCCGTGTCGACGATCACGGCGGTGGCGCAGTGGACGCCGGGCAGGCCGGTGGGGATCCAGGCCAGCACCGGTCGCAGTCCGGCGGCGGATGCCGCCCGGTGGGCGAGCCGGAGCCGCTGCCGGCCGGGGGTCGCCGGGCTCTGCCGCAGGACGGCCTCCGGGTCGGCCACGGGCAGCGGCAGCCGGCACTGCCAGGCGGTGATGAGCGCGTCCCGCTCGATCACCTCCAGCAGGGCCGACAGCAGGGCCTGCTCGGGGGTCGCTCCGGAGGCGGCTCCCGACGGGGACGGGTCGAAGCCCGCCGCGTCGTCCGGGTGGGCCGGGTAGTCGACCAGGCCCGCCGGGACGTGCACCCCGCCGCCGTCGACGAGCGACCGGCCCGGGTACCAGCGCAGTTCCCGGCGGGCCGCGGCCGGGTCCGCCAGCTCGGCGCCCTCCCGGGTGAAGTCCAGGGCGGAGCCCGCCAGTTCGGCCGCCGAGGCGACCGTCACCGGGTCGCCCGCCGGGTACAGGGCGAAGCGCTCCACCGCCTCGCCCGCGGCACGCACCAGGGTGTCGCCGCGCGAAGCGCCGTACGCGCCGACCACCTCGCGGGCGAGCGTGCTACCTTCGCGGGAGGCGGCCCCGGTGCGCGCCGGGTGCAGTTCCACCAGGCCCTGCCAGAGCGGCTCGTCCGGCAGGCGGGGCGGGCGGAGCGCGCCGGCCGCGGCCAGGCCGTTGTGCGGGTCGAGCGTGGCGATGAAGTCGATCACGGGGCTGCCTCGAGGACCTCGGCGTACAGTTCGGTGAGCTCGTGGACGGTGAAGCCGGCCAGCATGGGCAGGCCGCCGCCCCAGGCGCGGGCGGCCGCCCTGGCCAGGTCGGCGGGCGCGGGCGCGGGGCCGGCGAACGCGTCGACGCCCCAGTCGGCCGCCAGCGTCCTGATGCCGCGGACGGGGTCGTCCGCCAGCCCGGGCGCTCCGGCCCTGACGGCGTCCCAGGCCTGCCGGAGCCGTTCCCGGTCGCCGAGCCTGGCGTCGCCGGCCATGATCCGGCGCCACACCACGGGCAGGACGGCGGCGGTGGCGGCCATCTTGCGCACGCCCGCGCTCGCGGACAGCTCGTTGGCCAGGAACCAGGTCTTCGCGGCGAAGGGGTCGCGGCCGACCATGCTCAGCCCGAGGACGGTCCGCGCGCTCAGCACGGCGACCTCGGCCGCCGGCCGTCCGGTGCTCCCGGCTGCCGCGAGTTCCCGCAGCAGGTCGCGGGCCTCGGTCTCGGCCGCCGCCGGGCAGCGCCTTCCGGGAATCGTCAGGTAGGCGTTGGCCATGCGCATCATCGCCTCCAGCGTCCCCTCCCGCAGGAGGGGGCCCGGGAGGGAGGCGGTCGCGACCGGGTCCAGCACCGCCGTGTCGGCGGACAGCAGGGGATGCATGACGAGCTTGCGGCGGCCCTCGACCAGCACCGTGGCGGCGCAGCTCACCTCGGCGGCGGTGCCGACGGTGGTCGGGACCGCGACGAGCTCCGGGTACGGTCCGGCGAGCGGTTCGGCCGGGCCGCCGTGCACCAGTCCGGGACGGGGACCGCCGAGCCGGATCCGCGTCGGCGTGCCGGGGGCGGCGGTGAACAGCCGGGCCAGTGCGGCCTGGTCCAGCACCGCGCCGCCGCCGACCACGACCACGCGCTCGAACTCGCGCAGCTGCCCGGCGAGGACGACGGCGCTGTCCAGGTCACCGGCCAGGGGGTCGACGCGGATCACCTCCCCGTCGTGGGGGAGCGATTCGGCGAGACCGGGCTGGTCGGCGTCCACGACGAGGACCGTCCGGTGGGAGCGGACCCGCCGCCACACCTCGGCCAGCGCGCCCTCGCCGAAGTGGATCTGCGTGCGCTGGCGCCAGACCGCCGGCGGCCCGGGGCGTTCGGTCCCGCCGGTCACCGGTGCCCCACCCGTCGGGAGGTCTCGGCGAGGCCCTCGGCCACCGCCTCGGCCAGGTCGGCGTGGTCCTGCTCCGTGCTGGTGAGGACCGGGATGAGCTGGACGGCGCCGGGGCCGGGGTAGACCAGGGCGCCGTGCGAGCGGATCGCCGCGATCGCGCCCTGGACGGCCCGGCCGTCCAGCGGGTCGCCGTCGGCGTCGCGCAGGTGCAGGGCGCGGAAGCAGCCGACGCCGGTGGTCCTGGCCACCAGCGGCAGCCGGTCGGTCAGTTCGGCGAGGAGCGCGTCCAGGGCGGCGGCGGTCCGTGCGCCGGCGGCCAGGGCGTCGAGCTCGTCGAACTGCCGGAGCGTGGCCGAGACCGCGGCGCAGCTGGCGGGGCTGCCGGCCTGGGTCTCGGCGTGGACCAGGATCGCGTCCCGCCGCTCGAACCCCTCGGCGACGGCGTGCGAGACGAGCACGGCCGAGGCGGCGCAGCTGCCGTTGGTCAGGCCCTTGGAGGTGAGGAGCAGGTCCGGTGCCTCGGCCCAGCGCGAGCTGGCGAACAGCGGGCCGGTCCGGCCGAAGCCGGTCGCCACCTCGTCCGCGACCAGCAGGAACCCGTGCTCGCGCCGCAGCCTGATCATGGCCTCGACGAAGGCGTCGGACAGCGGGTGCGCCCCGGACCCGAGGACCGGCTCGCACACCAGCGAGGCGACGCGGGAGCCGTGGCGGGCCATGAACCGCTCGAGTTCCTCCGGGTCCGCCGGGTCGACGTGCCGGACGTTGCGCAGGTCGACGCCGTACAGCTGCTGGTCGAGCGCCTCCCCGGTGAGGGAGTGGGCCCCGTACGTCAGCCCGTGGTAGCTGCCGCGCAGGCCGACGACGAGCTTGCGCTCCGGCTGGCCCCGGAGCACCGCGTACTGCCGGGCGAGCTTCATCGCGAGGTCGTTCGCCGCCCCGCCGGAGGTGGAGAACACGGCGCGCCGGTAGGCCGTTCCGGCGGCGGCCACCAGGTCCTCGGCGGCCCTGACCGCGTAGTCGTGCGAGTAGCGGAACAGGCTGAGGTAGGAGGCGTCCCGGCCGGTGGCGGCGATCGCGTCGCCGATCGCGTCGTTGCCGTAGCCGAGGTTGACGTTCCACAGGCCGCTGGTGGCATCCAGCACCTCGGTGCCGTCGGCGAAGCGCAGCCGGGTGCCGCGGGCGCCGGTGGCCCGGCGGTCGACCCGGCCGAACTCGCTGGGCGGGAGCAGGAACTCCCAGAGCGGATAGGTGTTCACGGTGGTCACGCGGGCCTCCTGGCGGTCAGCACGAACAGGGGCGAGCCCTCGGCCATCCGGCGCACGGGGTGGACTTCGACGGCCGGGAACCCGGCGTCGGACAGCTCCTGCCGGAGCGTGTCCAGGTCGGGCGTGTGGACGGTGGAGGTCAGCAGCAGGGGCCGGCCCTCGCGCCCGAGGTGCAGGACGGCCACCCGGCGGCGCTGCAGGTGCGGTTCCTGGTACTCGACGAGGAAGTCCACGGCGTCGGCGGTGGTCATGGGGTGCACGGCCTCGGTGGCCGCGGCCGCCGGGGGGTGGAGGCTGAGGACGAACTCGCCCCCGGGCTCCAGGTGGTCGTGGACACGGCGCAGGAACGCCGGTCGTACCTCGGGCGGCACCAGTCCGATGGTGGTGGTGCCGAGGACCGCGGCCCGGAAGGTCCGGCCCAGGTCCAGCTCGAACATGTCGGCCTCGACGGTCTCCAGCCGCTGCGCCAGGTGCCGGGCGGCGGGGTCGGCGAGGCGCCGGGTCAGCTCGGCGAGCAGGGAGGCGGACAGGTCCAGCGCGGTGACCCGGTGCCCTGCGGCGAGCATCGGGATGGTCAGCCGGCCGGAGCCGCAGGCGAGTTCGAGGACCGGGCCGGACACGCCGCGCAGCCGGGTGAGCAGATCGGGGATCTCGCTGGTGTCGTGGACGGTGAGCCGGTGGTACACCGGCCCGCCCAGGGGTCCGTACATGTCGGTGACGGTGAGCGAGGTGCCGAGGGCGGCGGCGATCCGGCCGGCCAGGCCGGGCAGCGCCGCCGGTTCGATGGTGCCGGTGCTCATCGGTCGCCCTCCGCACGGGCCGGCGAGCCGCTGCCGCCGAGGCGGGCGGTCAGGTCGGCGTGCAGTTCCGCCGCCCGGGACGGGGTCACCTGGAACAGCCGGGCGGCTTCGGCCGCGGCCTGCTCCGCCTCGTCCAGCACCGCGAAGACCTCCAGCAGCCGGGCGGAGTCCCGTCCGAGCCGGAACAGCCGGGAGCCGTCGGCCGGCACGGCGTAGCAGGTGCCGTCGTGTTCGGTGATCAGCGGCGCGTCCACGGCCTCGACCGGCGCCGTCGGCAGCCCGGGGGTGAGGCGCACGCCGAACCCGGACACCGTCGGCTCGCCGCCGAACCGGCCGGCCAGCCGCCGGCGGACGTCGAGCGCCCGGAGGTAGCGGCCGAGCCAGGGCCGGGAGGCCGCGCCGGCCAGCAGGACGGACCGCTCCAGCACGCCGTCGAGCGTGGGATCGCCGCCGTGCGCGGCCAGGGCCATGGCCACCGCCTCCGCGCCGTCCTCCACCCGGGCCAGGTCGCTGCCGCCGATCCCGGTGCGGACCGTTCCGTCCGTCGTGACGTACAGCCGCCCGGTGCCCGGCCGGCGGGCGGGCGCCGCCAGGGCGCCGATGTCGGCCGGGTGGACGGAGGAGTGGCCGAGCGCGGCGGCCCAGACGCCGCCGTGCGCCGCCCGGTCCGCGTCGGCGAGGAACGCCGCGTGGTCCGCCTCGCCGGTGATCCGCACGACCGTCGGACCCGCGATCGACAGGTACGGCAGCGAGCAGTAGTCGAAGGTCTGCACGTAGACCTCGTCGGCCACCGACAGTTCGTCACCCGGGTGCGCCAGGCCGCCCCCGACGGAGATCCCGGGCACCCCGGTGCCACCGCCGTCGGCGTCCTCCGCGAACAGCCAGGCCCCGGGAGCGACCAGGCCGGCGGCGAGCACCGGGTCCACGTCGCCGCCCGGCTCGACCAGCACGCCGCCCGGATTCCGCCGGTCCGGCGCCGTGTCGCCGGCGAACCATTCACAGAGCCGGTCCACGCCCTCGCGGAGCTTTTCCTCCACCGCTGTTCTCCCTCTCCGATTGCCGCCGGCGCCGCCTTTTCCCGGCGTGCCCGATCAGGACGAACGTACGGCCGGAAAGCCCATCGGGAACACCGTTGAACGACCCTGGAGTCGACCACAGGTATTTGTCCGCGCCTCCGCAGCGAAGAGCCGTCGGACACGTAGCGATCCCCGAAGCAAAAACCGCAAGGTGTTCCCACCGGCCGCACCGGGGGCCAGGATTGGGAGCAACACCGCAACCGGACTGGAGGCACGGAATGCCCGCTGTCGAGTTTGAGAACCTGCCGGAATTCGACGTCGAAGAGCTGGAAATGCTCGACGCGCCGGGTTTCCTCGGCTGGGACAAGGAGACCTGGGCCGGCTTCGCGGTCGGCGCCGGCATCAGCGCGGGAATCCTCGCGACCTGACGAGCGACACCCGATGGACCACATCTGATGGACCACGCCCGATAGACCACGCCCGATAAACGACTGCCAATTGGAGAATCACATGCAGCAGAACCAGGACCAGGATCCGGCCACCCGCCCCGACTTCGCGGTCGAGCCCCTGGAGGAGCTGGACGCCCCCGGCTTCATGGACGGCCTCGGGACCGGCATCACCATCGTCGGCGGCGGCGCCGCCATCCTCGAGGCGGCCGGCGTCATCGCCCTGACCTGACCGCGGTCGACACCCGAGAAATCCCACCGATCGACCGGTCGACCGGTCGACCAGTCAAGGAGAACCAGTGAACCAGGACATCACCGCCCAGCCGGAGGCCGCGGACTTCGCGGTCGAGGAGCTCGACACCCTCGCCGCCCCGGGCTGGCTGGACACCGCCCATGACGTCACGCAGATCACCGCCCTCGGTGGCGCGGCCTTCGTCATTGGCCTGAGCATCACCTGATCCACCGTAGGCTGTGGGGGCGGGCGACGGGGGCGACCCTGCGCCCGCCGCCACAGCAGGCGCTGCGAGACCGATGCACCGCCACCTCATGTCCGAAAGGAGCTGGGGGTGCTCCGGTTCCAACCATGGCGGCGCACCTCCGACCGACCATGCGAAGCTTTTACGTAAGCCTGGGCATCGTCAGCCTGGCCATACTCCTCACCAGCCTTCTCGCCCGGCACACCGACGGCCCGCTTCAGACCGGCCTCTGGGTGCTCGTCGGCGTCGAGTGCGTGGCCGCGTTGGCCGTCATGGCCCGCAGGAACTGACCGCCCGGGCTCCATCTGGAGCCACATTTTGAAGCCTCTGATCGTCTGCACAGATCTGACCAAGGAATACGGCGGATTCCGCGCCGTGGACCGGGTCTCCTTCGAGGTCACCGCCGGCAGCGTCACCGCCCTCCTCGGGCGCAACGGGTGCGGCAAGTCCACCACGCTCCGGATGCTGCTCGGGCTGACCGCCCCCACCTCCGGCAGCGCGCTGATCGACGGGGTCCCGTACCGCGAACTCCCTTGCCCCGCAAGGGTCGTGGGCGCGGCGGTCACCGACGTCCCCGGACATCCCGCGCTCACCGTGCGGGCCCAGCTGAGCCTGGTCGCCGAAGCCGTCGGCGCCCCGCCCGGGGCCGTCGACGAGGTCCTGCGGACGATCGACCTGGAGGAAGCCGAGTACCGCCGGATCGACGTGCTGTCCCTCGGCATGCGCCAGCGGCTCTCGCTCGGCTGCGCCCTGGTGGGCTCGCCCCGGATCCTGGTCCTGGACGAGCCCGCCAACGGCCTTGACCCGGACGGGATCCGCTGGCTGCGCGGCTTCCTGCGCTCCTTCGCCGAAGGGGGCGGCGCCGTGCTCGTCTCCAGCCACAGCCTGGACGAGGTCCAGCGCACCGCGGACCACGTGGTCGTGCTCGACCGGACGGTCCGGTACGCGGGCCCGCTGGACGGCCTGCTCGACGACGCCCACGCCAGCCTGGACGACGCGTTCCACCACCTCCTGGACGGCACCCGCGACACCGAGGGGGCCGCCGCGTGAACGCCGGACCCACCCACCCCGCCCGGTTCACCACCGTCCTGCGCACCGAGCTGCGCAAGCTGCGCGCCGGCCGCGGCCTGCTCTACACCGTCGGCACCGGCCTCGCCCTGATCGCCCTGGCCGCCATCGGCTCGGCCCGGCACGCCACCGAGGCGGCCATGCCGGCCGAGGAGGCGGCACTGGCCGTCATCCGCCAGGGCTTCGCCGGGCTGCTGTTCGCCACCATCACCGGCTCGCTCCTGGTCACCGGGGAGTACCGGCACCGCACCTGGACCCGCACCTACCTGGTCACGCCGGACCGGACGCGGGTGCTCGCCGCCAAGGCGGCGGCCTCGGTGGCCGTCGGCCTCCCGGTCGGCGTGCTGTCCGCGCTCGTGAGCACCGCCATCGCGGCCGGCTTCGGCCACGCCCCCGTCAACACCTGGGAGGTGTGGCGGCTGTTGCTGACGATCGTGCTGGTCAGCACCCTCGCCGGCCCCTGGGGGGTGGCCCTCGGCTACCTGATCCGCAACCAGGTCGCCACCGTGCTCGCCGTCGTCGCGTACACCAGCGGCATCGAGGCCGTCGTGATCGTCGCGCTCCCCGACTTCGGGCGCTTCCTGCCCGGCGGCACCCAGCTGTCCCTGCTGCACGACCCCGAGCTGACCGCGCCGCTGCCCGGCTGGGCCGCGCTGGCCCTGCTCCTCGGCTACATCGCGGCGGCCCTTTTCGGTGCGGTGTTCCGGGAGCGCACGGCGGAGCCGAACTGACATGGGGACCGCCACTGCCGCACCCGTCCCGGACGTCCCCACCAGGCCGCAGGTGCGGCCCGGGATCGAGCTCATCGCACCGGAGAACGGCGAGCGGGCCTGGACGGCCGCCGACCACGACTCGGGCCGGTTCACCCGCCTCGGCGCCGGCGCCGCCACCCTCCTCCAGGGCCTCGACGGCACCCGTGACCTGGACCGGCTCCGGGCCGACCTGGCCCCGTCCGTCCCGGCGGAGGTGCTCGACACCGCGCTGCGCCGCTTCACCGACCTCGGGCTGCTGACCGGCACCGCCCCCGAGAGCCCGGGCAACGGCCGCTTCCAGTACCGCCGCCCGGCCGCCCTGCAGTTCACGGTGTTCCGGCGCCCGGGCTTCCTCGCTCCGGGCCGCCCGCTGCCCCGGCTGATGGCCAACCGGGTGAGCACCGCGCTGTGCGGTGCCGCCGTGTTCGCCGGGCTGGCGGTGGTCCTCTCCGGCGCCGTCCGGATCTCCGAGGCCGCCTGGCGGCCCCAGCCCTGGCAGTACTGGGCGATCGCCATGGGCGTCGTGATCGCGGTCAACGGCCTGCACGAACTCGCCCACGGCGCCTGCCTCGCCCGGTACGGCGGGCACGCCCGCCGGATCGGCGTCATGCTGCTGTACCTGACGCCGGCGATGTTCTGCGACGTCACCGACGTGTGGCGGCTGCGCGACCGCCGCCAGCGGGTCATGGTCGCGCTGGCCGGGGTCACCTGCCAGCTCGGCTGCGCGGGCGTGCTCGCGCTGGGCTCGGCGGTCACCGCCGGCGCCGCCTGCGACCTGCTCGGCGTGTGCGCGACGATGACCACGTTCGCGGGGCTGTTCAACCTGCTGCCGTTCATCAAGCTCGACGGCTACATCGCCCTCATGGCGTGGGTGGACATCCCGAACCTGCGGGAGAAGAGCATGGCCGACGTCCGTGCCCTCGCCGGCTGGGTGGCCTTCGGCGGACCCCGGCCCGCCCGCACCCTGGCCGACGGCTGGGCCGTGTACGGGGCCGTCTGCCTGCTCTTCCCCTGGTTGCTGCTCGGCAACCTGCTCATCGCCGGGCGGGCGGCCCTGATCGGCTTCGGGCCGATGGGGGCGCTGTCCTGGCTGTGCCTCCTCGCCGCGCTGGCCCTCCACATCGCGGTCCGGCTGTTCCACGCCTACCGTGCGAGCGGCGCCCGCACCCCCTTGCGCGGTCTGCTCGCCCTGGGCGCGGGCGCGGCGGTCCTCGCCGGCCTCGCACACGCCCGCCCGTACACCGAGACCGAGTACGGCGCCTACACCGTCACCGGCGACGGCGTCCGTCTGCTGCTCCCGGACGCACCGGGAGTCCGCGCCCCCCAGCCGGGTGGCGAGGTCTCCCTCATGCACCTGGGGATCCTCGGGCGACAGCCCGTCGGCACCGCGGTCACCGGAACCTCCATGGGCACGGAGACCGTCCCGGCGGAGCCCTTCCTCCCGGTCACGGGGATCCCCGGCTCGCTGTCGGCGAAGGTGTACACGCTCTCCCGCCCCACCGGCGCCGAACCGGGGGACCAGGGCATGGCGGTCGTTGCGACCGGGAGCACGGACCTCCTGACCCACCTGGCCAGAGCGGCCGTGCTCGACCCGTGGCGACTCGTGGTCGACGGCTGACGTCGCCTCCGGGGAATCCCCGCCCTACAGACGGCCCGTGAGCCAGTCGGCCGTGGTGGGGAGCCAGTCGGGGAGGGCGGTGCCCAGCAGGTGGTTGCCGTGCGGGACGAGGAGGAGCTCGGCGGCGGGGGCCTCGGCGGCGAGGGGGGTCGCGTTGGTAACGCCCGGGATCACGTCCTCGCCGCCCTCGACGACGAGGACCGGCACGGTCAGCGCGGGCACCAGGCCCGTCACGTCCAGCCGGGCGGCGAACGCGCGGGCGGCCTCGGGGCCGCCGCAGCGCTGGACGAGGGTCGCGCGGACGAACGGGGGGAGCTCGTCCCACGCCAGCCGGTACGGGCCGCTGACCAGTGCGGCGGCCCGTACGCGCGGCTCGTGGGCGGCGGCCGTGGCCGCGTAGTAGCCGCCGAGGCTCAGGCCGACGACCGCGATCCGGTCGGGGTCCAGGCCGTCGCGGCCGGCGAGGGCGTCGATCGCGCGGCCGACGACGCGGTGGTAGTCCGGTTCGGGGACGCTGCCGGCAGCGAGGACGCCCTGGCCGGGGCCGTCGATCGCGAGGACGGCCGAGCCGCGGGCCAGCAGGGCCTCGACGACGGCGTGGAACTCCTCCTTGCCGGAGTCCATCCCCGGCACGACCAGCACGACCGGCCGGGGTGCCGCCGGGCCGCCGGACGGGCGGCGCAGCCAGCCCGCGAAGCCGTCGCCCTCGACCCGTTCCGCCGCCGGGTCGAGGTGGGCCAGCGCCCGCCGCATGGCCTCGTCCGCGTCGGCGGCGGTCCGGGCGGCGGCCTCGCGGTCGGGGTGCGGGAGCCACCCGGCGACGTGGTGCCAGCGGGCGGCCGTCCGGTACGCCTCGCCGGCGGTGACGCCCCGGCCCTCGGCGGCGGCGCGCCCGGCGGCCTCCGCGTGGCGCTGCCCGGCGGCGGCGCACGCGGCGGGCCAGTCGTGCGCGGAGGCCAGCGGGGCGGTCACCCGGTCGTAGTCGTACGGGTCGAGGCCGGCGCCGTGGGCGCGGGGGCGGCTGACCTCGACGAAGGCGGCGAGGAAGCCGGGGTCGTCGAGGAAGGAGAAGAAGGAGTCGTCGGACATCGTCGGTTCCCTTTCGGCGCGGATCAGTTGACGGTCAGGACGGCCTTGCCGCGGATGCGGCGGTCGCGCAGGTCGGTGAGGGTGGCGGCGGTCTCGGTCCAGGGCGCGACCCGGCCGAGCTCGGGGGTCAGGCGGCCCTCCGCGACCAGGCGGACCAGGGTGGCGAGGTCGCGGCCGTCGGGCACGTCGGAGTCGGCGTAGTGGAAGTGCCGCAGGGTCGCGGACTCCGGGCCGGTGAAGAAGTCGAAGAAGTCGAGCGTGGCGGGCCGCCGGGAGGCCTGGCCGAACCAGATCAGGGTGCCGCGCCGGGCCAGCCGGGCGAGGGCGAGCGGCAGGGCGTCGCCGCCGGTGGACTCCAGCACCAGGTCGTACGGGCCGCGCGCCGCGCCGACCTCGTGGACCACCTCGGCCGCGCCGAGCTCGGCGAGCCGCCGGCCGCGCTCGGGGGAGGCGGCGACGACGGTCAGTTCGGCCCCGGCGGCGGAGGCCAGCTCGGTGAAGTAGTGCCCGACGCCGCCGGAGGCACCGGTCAGCAGCACCCGGCGGCCGGCCAGCGCGCCCGCCGTGCGGAGCAGGCGCAGCGCGGTGAGGCCGGCCAGCGGCAGGGCGGCGGCGCGGACGGCGTCGATGGAGTCGGGGAGCTCGGCGAGCGAGCTCGTGGGCACGCGCACGTACTCGGCCCAGCCGCCCGCGGGCGGGTGGCCGACCACGCGGCGGCACACGCCCGGCCCGGAGCCGTCGGCGGCGGCCTGGACGACCAGGCCCGCGACGTCCTTGCCCGGCCGCCAGCCCGGCTCGGGGGCCTCCAGCTTGAAGGTCTCACCCCGGTTGACCGAGAACGCCTCGACCTTGACCAGGGCCTCCCCCGGTCCCGGCTCCGGCTGCGCGACCTCCGCGAACCCGACCGGTGCGTCCGCCCGGCCGGTCGGTACCAGCGCCTTCATCCCGTTCTCCCCTCTCGGCGTAGCGTCCCGTTGACCGGCCCAGCACACCGCGGCGGCCCGGAGCCGGTCCAACAACCGCCGGGCGCCGCCGACAACGGGCGGTTGTCGTCCGGGGAACGGCGGCACCCGGCCTGAGCCGAGAGACACGCCCTAAGCTGACGCCTCATGGATCTTGATCTCGCGCAGGTGCGGGCGTTCGTGGCCGCCGCCGAGGAGGCGCACTTCGGGCGGGCGGCGGGGCGGCTCGGGGTCAGCCAGCAGGCGCTGTCGAAGCGGGTGGCCCGGCTGGAGGGCGCCCTCGGGGTGCGGCTGCTGGACCGGGACGCCCGGGGCGTGGGCCTCACCGAGGAGGGCCGGCGGTTCCTGGAGCCGGCCCGGCGGGTGCTCGACCAGGGGGACCGGGCGGTGGCGGCGGTGACGTGCGCCGCCCGGCCGCTGCGGATCGACGTCTGGGGTCACCTGTTCGCGCCGATGCGCACCGTCGCGCAGGCGCTGGACGGCGCGCCGGGGCTGGAGGTGGAGCCGGTGCCCGGCCGGGACCTGCCGTCGGTCGCGGCGGCGCTGCTGCGCGGGGAGTCGGACGCGGGCTTCGGCCGGGTGCACCCGCTGCCGGAGGGCCGGGACGCGGGGCTGACGCACCGGCTGGTGCGGCTGGAGCCGGTGGACGTGCTGCTGTCGGCCGGCCACCCGCTGGCCGGCCGGGACGTGCTGCGCCCGGCCGACCTGCGCGGCAGCGTGCTGCGCTACCCGGCGGCGGTGGACCGGCTGGACTTCCTGACCAGGTTCGCGGACCGGTTCGGCATCGAGCGGCGGGCCGGCTCGACCAACCTGGGGCTGGAGCACTTCGTCGAGCAGGTCCGCGCCGCCCCGGACTGCTTCTCCCTCGTCCCCGCCGACGTCCCGCTCCCGGACCGTCCGGGCGTGCGGACCGTCCCGCTGGTCGAGCCGACGCCGCTGTACGCGTGGTCGCTGCTCTGGCGCACCGAGGGCGGCCCGGGTGACGGCGCGGCCGCCGACCAGCACCCCCGGCTCCAGCCGCTGCTGCGGGCGTTCGCCGAGGAGGCGCGGCGCAGCAGGTGGCTGGAGTACGACCCGGCCCGCGACTGGCTGCCGGACCCGGACGAGGCCGCGCTCACCCCGTAGGACCCCCTGGCCCCGTCACGCCACCGCCTGGTACGCGAGCACCTCGAAGTCCCGTGCGACCGCGGGCGGGGTGGGGCCGTCGAACATGCGCTGGGTGAGCAGGATGCCCGTCAGCCGCTCCTTCGGGTCGTTGAACCAGGTGGTGCCGAGGCCGCCGTCCCAGCCATAGCGGCCGGGGGTGGGCAGGCCGTCGCGGGTGGTGGCGACGGAGACGCCGAAGCCCCAGCCGGTGAGCTCGTCGCGGCCCAGCAGCGGTGCGGAGGCGGTGAGTTGGGCGAGGGTGAGCTGGTTGGTGGTCATCAGCTCGACGGTGGGGCGGGAGAGGATCCGGACGTCTCCGTGGGTGCCGCCGGCGAGGAGCATCCGGGCGAAGGCGAGGTAGTCGTCGACGGTCGAGACGAGGTCGGCGCCGCCGTCGTCGAGGGCCGCGGGCCGGGACCAGGCGCTGTCGGCGGGGTCGTCGTAGACGACGAGGCCGCGGGCGGGGTCGTGCCAGTACTCGACGGGGAGCCGGTGCAACCGGTCGGCCGGGACGGTGAAGCCGGTGTCCCGCATGCCGAGGGGGCCGAGGACGCGCTCGCGCAGCACGTCGCCGAGGGGCTTGCCGCAGGCGCGGGCGAGCAGGATGCCGAGGACGACCGAGCCGGTGTGGTAGTGCCAGCCGGCCCCGGGCTGGTGCAGCAGCGGCAACTCGCCGAGCCGGCGCAGGAATTCGTCCGGCGCTGGGTAGTCGGCGCGCGGCGGCAGGACGTTGACGCCGCGTTCGGCCATGGCGGCGGCGATCGGGGCGCCGCTCGGCGTGGTGAGTCCGTAGCCGAGCCGGAAGGTGAGCAGGTCGCGCAGGCTGATCGGGCGGGCGGCGGGCTCGGTGTCGTCGAGCGGGCCGTCCGGCCGGCGCAGCACGCGCCGGCCGGCGAGTTCGGGCAGCAGGTCGTCGAGCGGGTCGTCGAGGCGCAGGACGCGCTCCTCGACCAGGGTGAGCGCGGCCACGGCGGTGACGGGCTTGCTCATGGACGCGATGCGGAAGATCGTATCGCGCCGCACCGGCGCACCGCCCCCGGCCGTGTGGCTGCCGAGGACCTCGACGTGCTCGTCGCCGTCCCGGGCGACGGCCGCCACCAGGCCGGGCACGGCACCCCGTTCGACGTGCCCGGCCAGCACCCGGTGCAGGCGCTCCAGCCGTTCCTTCGACAACCCGCTCATCGTCCACCGCCCTTCCGGACCGCTGACGGTCCGTCGATCGACTCGTCCGGCACCACGATGGCGGACGGCGGCGACGATCGGGGCGGAACGGGGCGGGAAGGGGCTGCCGCGGCTCAGTTGGTGCGGAGCCAGTGGTCGGTGGTCCGCAGCACCGAACCGTCCGCGGCGTAGGTGGTGAAGGTCTTGACGCCGGAGCCCGGCTTCGCCATGAGGCCGAACCAGCGCAGCGTGGAGTCCCCGGCCGCGACCGGCACCGCCTCGGTGGAGCCGCCGGTCGCCCAGGTGATCACGACCTTCGCCACCTCGGGCCCGACGCCGCCGGCCACCACCGGCGGGAGGCCGGACTCCGCCGCGTCCTTGAGGCCCAGCGACGTGCTCACGCCGGCGACTCCTCCCTTGTACGGTCCGCCCGGCTCGTTGACCACGTGGACGGAGTCGTCCGGCTGCCGCTTGCCGTCCACGGTGTAGTAGAGGTTCGCCAGGTCGTTGTGCGGGGCCCAGTTGCCGGCCGCGTCCTGCGGGAGCAGCGAGCGCGGGTCCGGGTCGGCGGCGGTCCGTTCCTTCCGCATCGTCTCGATCTGCCGGAGGGCGTCCTGCTCGGTGGCCGGGCCGGGCCACTCGGCGACCCAGGCCTGCCAGGTGTGGCCGTTCGCGCTGCCCTCGCCGATCTTGACGCGGATCGGGGTGAACGGGTCCCGCGCGGCCCCGGCCGGGCTGCCCGGGGCGGACGGCGTACCCGACGAAGCCGGGGAGGCGGAGGGAGCGGCAGCCGTGGAAGGAGCCGCCGCCACCGCGGCGCCGCCCGTCCCCGGCCCGTGGCCGCCGAACGCCGAGGCGACCCCGGCCACCGCGACGACCGCCGCCGCGGCCGCCGCCCCGGCCAGCAGCCGACGGCACCGCAGCCGACGCCTCCCGCCGGCGACCAGCCGGTCGTACGGCACCGCGTCGGCCTCGATGCTCCCGGCCAGGTCGCCCAGCGCCCACGAGGCGGCGGCCTCCTCCGCCGCCGTCGGCGCGTGCTCGTTCCCGGGCATGGACTCCGTGCTCATCTGCTACCTCCGATGGTGGTCAGTCCGTCCAGCGAGGAGGACTCCCGGAGCTTGGCCAGCCCCCTGGCCGCCTGGCTCTTCACGTTCCCGACCGAGCAGTCCATCGCCGCCGCGGTCTGGGACTCGCTGAGGTCCTCCCAGTACCGCAGCACCACCGCCTCGCGCTGGCGCGGCGGCAGGGCGGCGAGCGCGGCGAGCAGCACGGCCCGGTCGTCCGGGTCGGCCCCGGCCGGGGCGGGCCGGTCGGGCGGGGCCTCGACCAGGTACTCGGCCGGTCTGCGCCGCCGCCACCGCCGGGCGTGCTCGTTGACCAGGATCCGGCGCACGTACGCGTTCGGGTCGTCCGCCGCGCGGACCTTGTTCCAGTGCACGTACGCGCGCTCCAGCGCCTGCTGGACCAGGTCCTCGGCGCCGTGCCGGTCCCCCGCCAGCAAGTACGCCGTGCGCAGCAGCCGCGTCCACGCGCTGCCGGTGAACGCGCGGAACTCGTCGTCCCGCGCGGCCTTGTGGGCTCCCATGAGCACCTCCTCACCCCACCTGAGTCCGGGGCGCCCGGAAACCGTTGCCCGCACCCGCCCGGAATCCTCCGGGCCCGCCGTGGCGTTTTCGCACCGACCCGGCCACCCGCCGTTCGCGGATCGCCACCGGCGACTGTGACACTGGAGGGGCTCGAAAACCGAGGTGCGCGCCGCCGTGCCTCCTTGCGAACCTAGAGGGATGCCCGCAGTGAGTTCTCCCGCAGTCCAGTCCGCCGCCGCTCCCGCGGAGGGCCCCGGTATCGGCGAGCTGGCCGCCCGCCTGCCCGAGCTGACCCTGCGCGACGAGGTGCGGATCGGACGCCGGCTGGAGGGGGCCCGCCGGGTCCGCAAACCCGAGGCCCGGCAGAAGATCGCCACCGAGATCGCCGCCGACATCGAACGCGCCGAGCTGCTGGTCGAGCAGCGCCGGGGCGCCGTCCCGAAGATCACCTATCCCGCCGAGCTCCCGGTCAGCCAGAAGAAGGACGAGATCCTGGCGGCGATCCGGGACCACCAGGTGGTGATCGTCGCGGGCGAGACCGGCTCCGGCAAGACCACCCAGATCCCGAAGATCTGCCTGGAGCTCGGCCGGGGCGTGCGCGGCCTGGTGGGCCACACCCAGCCCCGCCGGATCGCGGCCCGCACGGTGGCCGAGCGCGTCGCGGAGGAGCTGCGCAGCCCGCTCGGCGAGGCCGTCGGCTGGAAGGTCCGCTTCACCGACCAGGTCGGCCAGGACACCCTGGTCAAGCTGATGACGGACGGCATCCTGCTCGCCGAGATCCAGACCGACCGGGACCTGCACCAGTACGACACCCTGATCATCGACGAGGCGCACGAACGCAGCCTCAACATCGACTTCATCCTCGGCTACGTCAAGCAGCTGCTGCCGCGCCGCCCGGACCTCAAGGTCGTGATCACCTCCGCGACCATCGACCCCGAGCGCTTCGCCCGGCACTTCAACGACGCCCCGATCATCGAGGTCTCCGGCCGGACCTACCCCGTGGAGGTCCGCTACCGCCCGATCCTCGACGAGGACGCCGAGGACGACTCCACCGACGCCGACCGCGACCGGGACCAGATCCAGGCGATCTGCGAGGCCGCCCAGGAGCTCCAGGCCGAGGGGCCGGGCGACATCCTGGTCTTCCTCTCCGGCGAGCGCGAGATCCGCGACACCGCCGACGCGCTCACCCGCCTGAAGCTGAAGTCCACCGAGATCCTGCCGCTGTACGCCCGGCTGAGCTCGGCCGAGCAGCACCGGGTGTTCCAGCGCTCCGGCAGCCGCCGGATCGTGCTGGCCACCAACGTCGCCGAGACCTCGCTGACCGTCCCCGGCATCAAGTACGTGATCGACCCGGGCACCGCCCGCATCTCCCGCTACAGCCACCGCACCAAGGTGCAGCGGCTGCCGATCGAGGCGGTCAGCCAGGCCAGCGCCAACCAGCGCAAGGGCCGCTGCGGGCGCACCTCGGACGGCATCTGCATCCGGCTGTACTCGGAGGAGGACTTCCTCTCCCGGCCGGAGTTCACCGACGCCGAGATCCTGCGCACCAACCTGGCCTCGGTCATCCTGCAGATGACGGCCGCCGGCCTCGGCGACATCGCCGCGTTCCCGTTCCTGGACCCGCCGGACTCGCGCAACATCAAGGACGGCGTGCACCTGCTGCACGAGCTCGGCGCCCTGGACCCGGACGAGAAGGACCCGCGCAAGCGCCTCACCGCGCTCGGCCGCAAGCTGGCGCAGCTCCCGGTGGACCCGCGGATGGCCCGCATGGTGCTGGAGGCGGACAAGAACGGCTGCGTGCGCGACGTCATGGTGATCGCCGCCGCGCTGTCCATCCAGGACCCGCGCGAGCGCCCCACCGAGAAGCGCCAGGCCGCCGACGACCGGCACCGCCGGTTCACCTCGGAGACCTCCGACTTCCTCTCCTACCTGGCGATGTGGCGCTACGTCCGGGAGCAGCAGAAGGAGCTCTCGTCCTCGGCCTTCCGCCGCATGTGCAAGGCGGAGTTCCTCAACTACCTGCGCATACGGGAGTGGCAGGACATCTACACCCAGCTGCGCACGGTGGCGAAGCAGTTGGGGGTGACGATCGAGGAGCCGCATCCGGACGCCGAGCCGGACGCGGACCGGATCCACCAGTCGCTGCTCGCCGGGCTGCTCTCCCACATCGGCCTGTTCGACGTGGAGAAGCGCGAGTACGGCGGCGCGCGCGGCGCCAGGTTCGCGGTCTTCCCGGGCTCCGGCCTGTTCAAGAAGCCGCCGCGCTGGGTGATGTCGGCCGAGCTGGTCGAGACGTCCAGGCTGTGGGCGAGGATCAACGCGAAGATCGAGCCGGAGTGGGTCGAGCCGCTGGCCGGCCACCTGCTCAAGCGCAGCTACAGCGAGCCGCACTGGGAGAAGAAGGCCGGCGCCGTCCTCGGCTACGAGCGGGTGACGCTCTACGGGATGCCGATCGTCGCCCAGCGCAAGATCAACTACGGGAAGATCGACCCGGAGCTGTGCCGCGAGCTGTTCATCCGCAACGCGCTGGTGGAGGGCGACTGGGAGACCCACCACAAGTTCTTCGCGGAGAACCGCAGGCTGCTCGGCGAGGTCGAGGAGCTGGAGAACCGGGCCCGCCGGCGCGACATCCTGGTCGACGACCAGACCCTCTTCGACTTCTACGACGCCCGGCTGCCCGAGGACGTCGTCTCCACCCGGCACTTCGACGCGTGGTGGAAGAAGGCCCGGCACGAGCAGCCGGACCTGCTCAGCTTCGAGAAGTCGATGCTGATCAACGACGCCGCGGACGGCGTCACCGAGGCCGACTACCCGGACCACTGGCAGCAGGGCAAGCTCCGCTTCACGCTGACCTACCAGTTCGAGCCGGGCAGCGACGCGGACGGCGTGACCGTCCACATCCCGCTGCCGGTGCTCAACCAGGTCACCGCGGAGGGCTTCGACTGGCAGATCCCGGGCCTGCGCGAGGAGCTCGTCACCGCGTGGATCAAGTCGCTGCCGAAGGCGGTCCGGCGCAACTTCGTGCCCGCGCCGGACTTCGCCAAGGCCGCGCTGCGCGCGGTGAAGGACCGCCAGGAGCCGTTGCTCCCGTCCCTGGAGCACGCGCTCAAGCGCCTGACGGCCGTGACCGTCCCGCCGGAGGCCTGGGACGACGACCGGGTGCCGGACCACCTCAAGGTCACCTTCCGGGTCGTGGACGGCCGCCGCAAGCTCGCCGAGTCCAAGGACCTGGAGGAACTGCGGCTGCGGCTCAAGCCGAAGCTCAAGGAGACGCTGTCCTCGGCGGCCTCCGGCCAGGGCATCGAGCAGGGCGGGCTGACCGCCTGGCCGGCCGGCCTGCCGGTGCTCCAGCGCACGTTCGAGCAGCGCTCGCGCGGCCACTCGCTGCGCGCCTACCCGGCGCTGGTGGACGAGGGGCAGTCGGTCGGTGTGAAGCTGTTCGACACCCCGGAGGCCCAGGAGCGGGCGATGTGGGACGGCACCAGGCGGCTGCTGATGCTGACCACCAACTCGCCGGCCAAGTCGATCCAGGGCCGCCTGGGCAACCAGGCCAAGCTGGCGCTCTCGCACAGCCCGCACGGCTCGATCACCGCCCTGTTCGAGGACGTGGTGGCCTGCGCGACGGACCGCCTGATGACCCTGGGCGGCGGCCCGGCCTGGGACGAGGCGGCCTTCGGCAAGCTGCACGACAAGGTGCGCGCGGACCTGTACGACCTGTCCGCGGACGCCACGCTGAAGACGGCCACCGCGCTGATCGCCTTCCACAAGGCCTCGACCCGGCTGCGGACGGTCGGCAGCCCGGTGCTGCTGAACGCGGTGAACGACGTCCGGCTGCACCTGGCCTCGCTCGTCCACCCGGGCTTCGTGACGGACACCGGCTGGCAGCGCCTGCCGGACCTCAAGCGCTACCTGCTGGCGGTGGACCGCCGGCTGGAGGCGCTGCCCAACCACCCGCAGCGGGACGCCCAGCAGCTGCTGAAGGTCCAGCAGGTGCAGCAGGCCTACGGGGAGCTGCTGGCGGCCGTCCCGGCCGGGCGGCAGCCGTCCGCGGAGGTGCGGGCCATCCGCTGGATGATCGAGGAGCTGCGGGTCAGCTTCTTCGCGCAGTCGCTGGGCACGCCGACCCCGGTGTCGGAGAAGCGGATCATGAAGGCGATGGAGGCGGCGCGGGCCGCGCTCTGAGTTCCCGCCGGTGGCCGGGGGTGGGGCCCTCAGGAGCCAGTTCGACCTGGGGGCCCACCATGGGCTACGATCTGTCTTGTTCGCAGCGCGGCAAGCGAGTGAACGAGATCAGAAAACTCTGGTCCCGTGGAGCAGTTGGTTAGCTCGCCACCCTGTCAAGGTGGAGGTCGCGGGTTCAAGTCCCGTCGGGATCGCCGCAGTGGGGGGGGGGGGGGGGCGGGGGGGGGGGGTGGGGGGGGCGGGGCTGGGGGTGGGAGACACCACCCCCCCCACA
>NZ_JBHWGV010000031.1:41165-63419 GCF_042732955.1 Kitasatospora sp. NPDC059747
TTGAATTGGGGGTGGTGGGGTTTTAACGCCCGGTGGGGAGCGCCGCTGTGGGTGCGGCCCGTACCGTTTCTGGTCCCGCGCCTCTCGCGTTTTGGGCGCACGCCCCCTTACCCCGCACTTGGTCTGGACCACAAGTGACGGAGCGCGTGACGGTCGTCACTTACGTTTTCCCCACAACCGGCGCGGCACGGCCTCGCTCGGAAGCCACTAATTTAATATGTAAAATTGTACAGTTATTCACTGTAAATCCCCCCCGCCCCATGGGCATCAAATCGTTATCCGGAGTTCAACATTCCGACAGATCGGCGACCGGCCCCGGGCATGGCAAAGGGGCTGCTTACCGGACCCGGCGGAGTCCGGTAAGCAGCCCCTTTAAAGAGCCTTCGGCCTATCAGGCCTCGGTGCGCTGGGCGGGAATCCCGGCCAGCAGTGCGCGCACCTCCGCCTCGCGGTAACGGCGGTGACCGCCGAGCGTGCGAATCGACGTCAGCTTGCCCGCCTTGGCCCAGCGGGTGACCGTCTTCGGGTCCACGCGGAACATGGTGGCAACCTCTGCCGGCGTCAGCAGCGGCTCAGCATCAGGGGTACGAGCGGTCATGAGCGGCCTCCTCGGGAGAACCGAACCAGGGCGGTTCTATCCTTCAAATTCTGCACCTTGGCCCGCGATGCCCGAAATGGCATAGACGGGCCGAGTCGGTTATAGGACGAACGGCTTGTCCTGGTGTCTACAACTACACCATCCGTCCAGCCCTATCGACCAAACCGCCAAAATTGACCCCTCACGGGTTCAAGGCCGACGGATGGCGATGGACCACCCCATAACGGACAGTCACACGCCAGTGACATCCGGTTACGAGGGGACCAGACCCTCCGTTTCCCCGCAAAGCGCGCATCGACTCCAGAACCACCCAAAAGTGGGCACGCTCGCGTGGAGTTGGGCTGGTTGTCCCATTTTTGCACATAGGGGTAAGTTCGCGTCAACGGTGAGTAGTGTCACGTTCGACAGGTATTGACCCGAACCGGGACCTTCGTCATGCGGCTCGGGCCGAAGGACCCTTCCAGTCATACACGGGCGCTCGGACGCCAGTTCGCCCGCTAGTTCGCGTACCGCAGCGCCAGGACGCGCCGCCAGCGCACCGTCAGCTCCCCGTACACCCGCAGCGCCTCCGCGTCGTCCCCCGCCCGCAGCGCCCGCAGGCCGTCCTCCAGCTCCCCCGCCGAACGGTCCGCCAACAACCGCTCCGGTCCCAGCAGATGCACCAGCCCCCCGTAGTCCAGCTCCACCAGCGAACGCGGATGGAACTCCTCCAGCCACCGCCCGACCTGCTCGGCCCCCCGCACCAGCTCCCCCTCCGGAACCGCCTCGCGCAACGCCCGGTAGGCCCGGGCCACCCGTCGGCGTGCCTGCGACATCGGCGTCAAGTAGAACAGCGCCGGCGCCCGGTGCCCCGCCCCCTCCCCCTTATCCCCCGCTTCCGCCGGAACGAAGCAGCGGTCCTCCTCCCCGAACGGCAGGAACCACCGCACCGGCACCTCCCACCGGCTGGTGAGGATCCACGGCCGGGCGTCCGGGTGCTCGGCCCGCCAGCGCTCCCGGTCCGCCTCCGCGGCGGCCCGCGCCACCGGCGGCAGCGCGGTGTCCAGCAGCGCCACCGGGGTCCCCGCCCGCAGCTCCTCCAGCGCCTGCCAGCTGCGCAGCCTGGTCGCCCACGGGCAGACGTAGAGGACGCCGTCCACCAGCCGCACGAAGGCCCGCTCGCTCTCCCGCTCGGGCAGTGCCCGGGGCGTGCGCCCGACCAGCCCGGCGAGCGCCTCGCGCTGCTCCGCCAGCACCGCCTCGGCCACCGGCCGGGCGGCCTCCGCGGCGTCCGGACCGTGCTGCGCCGCGTACGCCTGCCAACGCGCCCGCTCGGGCTCCGGATAGGCGGCCAGCGGCTCGTAGACCCGCAGGTGGGCGGCGTACGGCGGCTGTACGGAAGTACGGACGACGGTCACGTCCTGCATGGTCGCACGCGGGGCGCGGCGCCGGGAGGGCGCGCCCCCGAACGGTTCGCGCCCGCACTCCGGGGGCCCTCCCGTCTCACCCCTCGGACAACCGGCACAAGCTCGGACAAGAGGGCCGATCGTCGACGGGCACGCGACTACGCTTCGCCTTAGGCGCCCGCACCACAGCAGCGGGCCTTCGATACTGGAGTCACCACAGTGACCGACGTACAGACATCCGCCACGCACCCCGCACCCGGCGTGCTCAGCAGGATCTTCCGTACCGAGCAGGACGGCGCCCCCGGCGACGGCCACGAGCAGGTCGTCCTCTGCCACGACCGCAGCTCCGGGCTCAAGGCGATCATCGCCATCCACTCCACCGCGCTGGGCCCCGCCCTCGGCGGCACCCGCTTCTTCCCGTACGCCTCCGAGGAGGCGGCCCTGGAGGACGCGCTGAACCTGTCCCGCGGGATGTCCTACAAGAACGCGCTCGCCGGGCTCGACCTCGGCGGCGGCAAGGCCGTCATCATCGGCGACCCGAACAAGGACAAGAACGAGGCGATGCTCCGGGCCTACGGCCGCTTCGTCGAGTCCCTGCGCGGCCGCTACATCACCGCCTGCGACGTGGGCACCTACGTGCAGGACATGGACGTCATCGCCCGCGAGACCGGCTTCGTGACGGGCCGCTCGCCCGAGCACGGCGGCGCCGGCGACTCCTCCATCCTGACCGCCTTCGGCGTCTTCCAGGGCATGCGCGCCAGCGCCCAGGCCCGCTGGGGCCAGCCGACCCTGCGCGGCAAGCGGGTCGGCGTCGCGGGCGTCGGCAAGGTCGGCCACTACCTGGTCGGCCACCTCGTCGCGGACGGCGCCACCGTGGTCGTCACCGACCCGTTCGAGGCCGCGGTCAACCGCGTCCGCGCCGCCCACCCGGAGGTGGAGGTCGTCGCCGACACCACCGCCCTGCTCCAGGCGAAGCTGGACGTCTACGCCCCCTGCGCGCTCGGCGGCGCCCTCACCGACGACGTCGTCGCCGCGCTCGGCGAGTCCGGCACCTCGATCGTCTGCGGCGCGGCCAACAACCAGCTGTCCCACGCGGGCGTCGAGAAGGACCTCGCCGACCGCGGGATCCTCTACGCCCCGGACTACCTGGTGAACTCCGGCGGCGTCATCCAGGTCGCCGACGAGATCGACGGCTTCAACTTCGAGCGGGCCAAGAACAAGGCCACGAAGATCTTCGACACCACCCTGGAGATCTTCACCCGGGCCGCCGCCGACGGCGTCCCGCCGGCGGTCGCCGCCGACCGCCTGGCCGAGAAGCGGATGCGCGAGATCAGCGCGCTGCGCACGGTCCTGCTCCCGGGCGCCCGCCGCGCCTGATCCGGCCCCGTCCGGAGCCGATCCGGTCACTCCGTGCGCGGGGGACGGTCCTCCTCCGTCCCCCGCGCATCACGATGTGGAACCGGATTCTCACTTCTGCGCCCGAACGGGTGATCCGAGGTCCCCCTTGGGGGGATAATCGATCCCGGAACGACGGACCTCAGACACCTCCGGACAGCGCGCAAACCGCCGCAAAACCTCCCTTGACCTGGGAAGACCTGGTCGCGGGTGCGGTCGGTGCGCGCCACGTCACACCGACGACGTACCGTCCAGCGGCGGAAACAGGTACCGTTAATGCTCCAAGGGACGGTCCTCCCCATTCGGGCAGGCCGGTCCTGATCATGAACACGTGTCAGACTCGGGGCCGTGAGCCCCATCGTTGAGGGGGTCGACCCATGGGGCGCGGCCGGGCCAAGGCCAAGCAGACGAAGGTCGCCCGCGAGCTGAAGTACAACAGCGGCGGGTTCGACGCTAACCGTCTGTCCAACGAGCTGGGCGTATCGCCGTCCACCGCTTCGATCGACCCCGAGCCGATCGAGGAGGAAGAGGACGACGACCCGTACGCGGAGTACGCCGCCCGCTACGCCGACCTCGACGACGAGGACGACACCGAGCCGGGCACCGGGCCGTCGCAGGCCTCCCGCCGCTCGTAACCGCCGTACCGCCGGACCGGTCCGGGCGCCCCAGGGCGCCGGGCCGGTCTTCGGCGTTCCCCCTGACGGGCCGTCGGCCGCCGGCGGCCCGGGGACGCGAGAGGGCCCCTCCGGTGCACCGGAGGGGCCCTCTCGTCACATCTGACACACCTGGTGCGCCGGGGGCGCGGTGAGCCTGTCTCAGCCCGCCGTGAAGCCCTCGTAGGCGTTGTAGAGGGCCGCGCCGCCGTCGTGCTCGTCGGTGCGGTCGACGATGTCGCCCAGCAGCCAGGCCTCGACGCCGCGGTCCTCCAGGATCGACAGCACGACGTCCACCGAGTGCGGCGGGACGACCGCGACCATGCCGACGCCCATGTTGAGCGTCTTCTCGATCTCCAGGGTGCTCACCTTGCCGACCTCGGCGACGGTCTGGAAGACCGGCAGCGGGGTCCAGGTGCCGCGGTCCAGGCGGGCGTGCAGGCCGGCCGGGATGACCCGGGCCAGGTTGGCCGCCAGGCCGCCGCCGGTGACGTGCGAGAAGGCGTGGACCTCGGTGGCGCGGGTGAGCGCCAGGCAGTCCAGCGAGTAGATCCGGGTCGGCTCCAGCAGCTCCTCGCCGAGGGTGCGGCCGAACTCCTCGACCTTGCGGTCCAGCTGCCAGCCGGCCTGGTTCAGCAGGACGTGGCGGACCAGCGAGTAGCCGTTGGAGTGCAGGCCGGAGGCGGCCATCGCGATCACCACGTCGCCGGCCCGCACGCGCTCGGCGCCGAGCAGCGCGTCCGCCTCGACGACGCCGGTGCCGGCGCCCGCGACGTCGTACTCGTCCGGGCCGAGCAGGCCCGGGTGCTCGGCGGTCTCGCCGCCCACCAGGGCGCAGCCGGCCAGCGCGCAGCCCTCGGCGATGCCCTTGACGATCGCGGCGACGCGCTCCGGGACGACCTTGCCGACGCAGATGTAGTCGGTCATGAACAGCGGCTCGGCGCCGCACACGACGAGGTCGTCGACGACCATGCCGACGAGGTCGTGGCCGATGGTGTCGTGCTTGTCCATGGCGGCGGCGATGGCCACCTTGGTCCCCACGCCGTCGGTGGCCGAGGCCAGCAGCGGCCGCTCGTAGTTCTTGAAGGCGGACGCGTCGAAGAGGCCGGCGAAGCCGCCGAGACCGCCGACCACCTCGGGGCGGTTGGCCTTCTTCACCCACTGCTTCATGAGCTCGACGGCGCGGTCACCCGCCTCGATGTCGACGCCGGCGGCGGCGTAGGTGGCGCCGTCAGAGGTGTGACGCATGGCGTCTCCGTTGGGGGTGGCGGTGGGCGACGGGTGGGAGGTCACTGCGGTGCGGCCCTCTCGGGTCTGGTGGGGGTGGTTCGGTACGGCGGAAGGGGGTCGGAACGACGGTGGGGCCCCGGCTCGCGGGACCCCACCATGGTTTCGCTACGGGCGGCGCAGCGCGTCGGCCGCGCCCGCTCCGCCGAGCAGGGACTGGACGCCGTCCAGGTCGCTGCCGGTCGGCTTGCCGCGGACGGCGGGCGGCTGCTGGCCGCCCTTGATCTCGGCCTCCAGCAGGAGCTTGCCGAGCAGCGCCGGGTCGGGCAGCTCCATCGGGTACTCGCCGTCGAAGCAGGCCCGGCAGAGCTTGTCCTTGGGCTGCTTGGTGGCCTCGATCATGCCGTCGATCGAGATGTAGGAGAGCGAGTCCGCGCCGAGCGTGCGCCCGATCTCCTCGATGGTCATGCCGTTGGCGATCAGCTCCGCGCGGGTGGCGAAGTCGATGCCGAAGAAGCAGGGCCACTTCACCGGCGGCGAGGAGATCCGGATGTGGACCTCGGCGGCGCCGGCCTCGCGCAGCATCTTCACCAGCGCGCGCTGGGTGTTGCCGCGGACGATCGAGTCGTCCACGACCACCAGGCGCTTGCCCTGGATGACCTCGCGCAGCGGGTTCAGCTTGAGCCGGATGCCGAGCTGGCGGATGGTCTGGCTGGGCTGGATGAAGGTGCGGCCGACGTAGGCGTTCTTCACCAGGCCGGAGCCGTACGGGATGCCGCTGGCCTCGGCGTAGCCGATCGCGGCGGGGGTGCCGGACTCGGGCGTCGCTATCACCAGGTCGGCCTCGACCGGCGCCTCCTTCGCCAGCCGGCGGCCCATCTCCACGCGGGAGAGGTGGACGTTGCGGCCGGCGATGCTGGTGTCCGGGCGGGCCAGGTAGACGTACTCGAACACGCAGCCCTTGGGCTTCGCCTCGGCGAAGCGGGAGCTGCGCATGCCGTTCTCGTCGATGGCGATGAGCTCGCCGGGCTCGACCTCGCGGATGAACGAGGCGCCGCAGATGTCCAGCGCCGCGGTCTCGGAGGCGACCACCCAGCCGCGCTCCAGCCGGCCGAGCACCAGCGGGCGGATGCCCTGCGGGTCGCGGGCGGCGTAGAGGGTGTGCTCGTCCATGAAGACGAGCGAGAACGCGCCCTTGACCTTCGGCAGCACGACCTTGGCCGTCTCCTCGATGGAGAGGTCCGGGTGGCCGGCGAGCAGCGCGGTCACCAGGTCGGTGTCGTTGGTCGCGGCGGTCCGGCCGGAGCGGGAGACGTGCTCCTCGCCCGGCAGTTCGGCGACCATGGCCGCCAGTTCGGCGGTGTTCACCAGGTTTCCGTTGTGCCCGAGGGCCAGCGAACCGTGGACGGTCGCGCGGAAGGTCGGCTGGGCGTTCTCCCAGACCGAGGAACCGGTGGTCGAGTAGCGGGCGTGTCCGACGGCGATATGCCCGTGCAACGACCCCAGGGAGGCCTCGTCGAAGACCTGGGAGACGAGTCCCATGTCCTTGAAGACGAGAATCTGGGAGCCGTTGCTCACTGCGATGCCCGCGGATTCCTGACCGCGGTGCTGCAGGGCGTAAAGGCCGAAGAACGTGAGCTTGGCGACCTCCTCGCCGGGAGCCCAGACACCGAAGACGCCGCAAGCGTCCTGGGGGCCTTTCTCGCCGGGAAGAAGATCGTGGTTGAGTCTTCCGTCACCACGTGGCACGCCTTCGAGTCTAGGGCAGTTGGCACAGGCTTCCGGAACCCGGGATGCCGGGATTGTTGGGCGATCGTTCGGCAACGCGCGTAGACAAAACCCCTTACCGGGTGGGTATTTCGACCCGGGGGAATTCCCGCGGGCCGGGGATGGCCTTGTGGTTCGCGCCTGTTGGGGCATTCCGGGTGCGAAGAGCCGGCCCTCGGGACCGGGGCGAACGTGAGCCTGCTCACCCGGAGTTCACGAAGGCGTCACCGGGCACCCTCACGCCGCCGGCAGCAGCAGGCCCCACGCACCCGGGTGGACCGTCCAGGTGCGGGCGCGGACCGGGCCGACCGGGCGGCCGTCGACCTCGTAGCCGAAGCCGCGGCCGGCCACCGAGACGCTCGCGGCGCGGGCGCGCACCAGGGCGCCGGGCGCGCGGACGACGACCTCCATGACGCCCGAACCGTCCGACGCGCCGAAGGGGAGGGAGACCTGCACCAGCCGGACCGGCCGGTGGACGTCCGCGAGGAGCCGGCCGTCGGCCTCGACCCGGATCCGGGAGCTCTGCTCGGCGGCCTCGACGGTGAGTGCGTTCCCCTGCTCGGCCGCAGCCAGTTTCGCCCATAGCGAACGCCAGCCGCCCGGACGGCCGATCAGCCGCCGGGCTCCCGCACCCGCGATCCGCACCCCGCCCAGCGCGACCCCGCCGCCGTCGTCGACCAGCAGGTCGAGCTTGCGCGGCGTCCCCGACAGCACCGCCCGCGCGGCCGGCACCGGCTCGCCCGGGACCCCGAGCGCGCGGGCCGCCGCCAGTTCCTCCGAGCGGCCGACCGGAACCATGCCCACCGGATCCGTGCCCAGCTCACGGTGCCGGTGCAGGGCCTGGAGCACTCGCTGCAGGGCGAGATCGGAACCGATCACCACCGGTCGCCGCCGACCCCGGTGCGAAAGCACCCGATCGAGTTCGGAAGGGCTCTCCGGGTACGCCACCTTGACGTCCGCACCTCCGCAGAGCACGTCCTTCGCGATCCGCACCGACTCCCCGTCGGTCTGCCGGGCCACCGGGTCGAGGAGCAGCAGGAGCGGCTCGGAGCCGCCGGTTGCAGGCGTGGACAGGGACGACACGACCGGTCCTTCCTCAGGTAATCTCTCGGTGCAAGAGCCCCTTGCGCTACTGCGCCAGGGGCTTCGTCTATCTCGGGGCAGACTGCGGCCTACGCAGGATGCCCCAACCGGAAGGGGTGTACGCCTGTGCCGGCACTCGTGCTCGTTGGCGCTCAGTGGGGGGACGAGGGCAAGGGGAAGGCGACCGACCTCCTCGGCGGCTCCGTCGACTACGTCGTCCGCTACCAGGGCGGCAACAACGCCGGTCACACGGTGGTCATCGGCGACCAGAAGTATGCCCTGCACCTGCTCCCCTCCGGCATCCTCAGCCCGAACGTGACGCCGGTGATCGGCAACGGCGTCGTGATCGACCCGGGCGTGCTGCTCTCCGAGCTGGCCGGCCTCAACGAGCGCGGCATCGACACCTCGAAGCTGCTGATCTCGGGCAACGCCCACCTGATCACGCCGTACCACCGCACCCTGGACAAGGTCACCGAGCGCTTCCTCGGCAAGCGCCGGATCGGCACCACCGGCCGCGGCATCGGCCCGACCTACGCGGACAAGATCAACCGCGTCGGCATCCGGGTCCAGGACCTGTTCGACGAGTCGATCCTGCGCCAGAAGATCGAGGCGGCGCTGCACGACAAGAACCAGATCCTGGTCAAGCTCTACAACCGCCGCGCCGTCCCGGCCGAGCTGGTCGTCGAGGAGTACCTGGGCTACGCGGACAAGATCAAGCCCTTCCTCGCCGACACCACCCTCGTCCTGGACCAGGCCCTCAAGGCGAACAAGGTCGTCCTGCTGGAGGGCGGCCAGGGCACCCTGCTCGACGTCGACCACGGCACGTACCCCTTCGTGACCTCGTCGAACCCGACCTCGGGCGGCGCCTGCACCGGCGCCGGCATCGGCCCCACCAAGATCGACCGGGTCATCGGCATCCTCAAGGCGTACACGACCCGCGTCGGCTCCGGCCCGTTCCCGACCGAGCTGCTCGACGCGGACGGCGAGGCGCTGCGCCGCATCGGCGGCGAGCGCGGCGTGACCACCGGCCGCGACCGCCGCTGCGGCTGGTTCGACGCCGTGATCGCGCGCTACGCGACCCGGGTCAACGGCCTCACCGACTTCTTCCTCACCAAGCTCGACGTCCTGACCGGCTGGGAGCAGATCCCGGTCTGCGTCGCGTACGAGATCGACGGCCGCCGGGTCGAGGAGCTCCCCTACAACCAGTCGGACTTCCACCACGCCAAGCCGATCTACGAGACGCTGCCGGGCTGGACCGAGGACATCAGCAAGGCGAAGACCTTCGCCGAGCTGCCGAAGAACGCGCAGGCCTACGTGAAGGCGCTGGAGGAGATGTCGGGCGCGCCGATCTCCGCCATCGGCGTCGGCCCGGGCCGTGACGAGACGATCCAGATCAACTCGTTCATCTGATCCGGCTCCGGACCGCCGTCCGGACCACCGGCCCGAGGGGCCCTGCGGGAGCGATCCCACAGGGCCCCTTCCGTTTGCCCCGGGCTTTTGCACTAGGACATAATTCCATTGCATCTAGTACAGTTCGGCAGTACGTTCGGGTCATGACCGCGAAGCTGCCCGAGCCCGTCACCCTGACCGGCCGCCACGTCCGCCTGGAGCCCCTCGGGCGCCACCACGTCCCCGAGCTCTGGGCCGCCGTCGGCCCCGACCCGGACGTCTGGCGCTGGATCCCCTTCCTCCCGCCGCAGAGCGAGGAGGAACTGGGCGGGATCATCGAGCACCGGATCGGGGAGGTGGCGGCCGGCGCGGCGGTGAAGTTCGCCGTGATCGACCTGGCGAGCGGCAGGGCCGTCGGCATCACCGGCTTCTACGACTTCAGCGCGACGCACGAGCTCGTCGAGATCGGCGGCACCTGGTACGCCCGCTCGGTGTGGCGCTCGGCCGTGAACTCCGAGTCGAAGCTGCTGCTCCTGCGCTACGCCTTCGGCGAGCTGGGCATGGGCCGGGTCATGTGGAAGACCGACGCGCTCAACGACCGCTCCCGCAACGCGATCCTGCGGCTCGGCGCCCAGTACGAGGGCACCTTCCGCCGCGACCGCCTGCGTGCCGACGGGGTCTGGCGGGACAGCGCCTACTTCTCGATGCTCGCCGACGAGTGGCCCGCCGCCGAGGCCCGGCTGGTCGAACGGCTCGCCCGCGGTGGCAAGCTGGGGCGCAGACCCGAGCCTTCACCGAGGAGCCACCATGAGCGACTGGCAGCGGCCTTCCACCGGCGACCCGTCCGGCGAGTGCCTTGAGGTGCGGTTCGTCGACGGCGTCGTCGAGATCCGCGAGTCGGACGGGAGCGGCGTCGTCGTCCGCACCACTCCGGAGAAGTGGGAGGCCTTCCTCCTCGGCGTCCAGGCCGGGGAGTTCGACCACTTCGTGGCCGACGTCTGACGGTACGACGACGGCCGGTCGGGTGGCCGGCGCCCCGCGGGCGCCGGCCGCTGGTTCTCGTCTAGTTCTCGTCGGCGGAGCGGGAGTGCCGGGCGGCGAACTCCGGCTTCGCCGAACGGGGCTCCCTGGGCTGGACGTTGACCAGCCAGACCAGCCAGCCGACGAACAGCACGGCGAGCAGCAGGAGGGAGAGGCCGGCGACGATCAGAGCGTTCACCGGCTCACCGGGACGCGTCGGGAACGACGGAGGGGCGACGGAAGCGGCATGGGTGTCTCCGGTCGGGGATGGCGAGCCTGCCGGCCGTTCATCTGGTCGGGATTCAGGGCCGCTTGATGGGCCGTGGGCGACAACCGGTCGGCGAGTGACTCGGCTTCGACCCTAGGGTCGAAGTACAAGACTTGCTACCGAGAGAGTGGACGTTCACTCCATCGTGGGGTATCCCCCGTTTCGGTAGCTAGGGTCCGGTTTGCACGGCACACTTCACCGGAAGCATCGACGGACCCCGCGACCCGGAGAAGAGAGTCATGCCACCCCGCTTGTCGCCGACCGTGCGCCAGCAGCGCCTTGGCATCGAGCTGCGCAAGATGCGCGAACGCGTGGGCGTGACGCCCAAGACCCTGGCCGCCGCCCTGGGCACCGACCTGCCCAAGATCTCCCAGATGGAGAACGGGAAGTCCGGCATCAGCGCCGACCGGCTCCGGGCCTGGGCGCGCACCTGCGGCCTCACCGGTGGCCGCTACCTCGACGCACTGCTCACGATGACCCAGGACCGCCGCAAGTACTGGTGGGACGGCTACCGCGGGCGCATCCCGAGCGGGATCATCGACATCGCGGAGATGGAGCACCACGCCGAGTCGCTCACCATCCTGCACACCAGTTTCATCCCCGGGCTCCTGCAGACCTCCGCCTACGCCAACGCCGTGTTCGCGCGCCTGCGCCCGCCGCTGCCCCGGCAGGAGACCGACGTGCGCACCGCGTTCCGGATCCAGCGCCAGCGCGTCCTGGTCGAACGGCCGAAGCCGTACACCGCCTTCGTCCACGAGTCCGCGCTGCGCATGCAGTTCGGCGGCCCGGTCGTGCTGCGCGACCAACTGCTCAGCCTGCTGGAGGACTCCGAGCGCCCCGGCGTGGAGATCCGCGCGATCCCGTTCAGCGTGGACACGTTCCCCGGCTCCGGGGAGAGCATGTACCTCGCCCGCGGGCCCGTTCCGGAGCTCGACACCGTCCAGATCGACCTCTCGCAGGGGCCGAAGTTCGTGCACACCGAGGCCGACCTGCGGGCCTACCGCGAGATCAGGACGGAGACCGACGCGATCGCCCTCGGCGCCGACGACTCACGGGAGTTCATCCGGACCATACTGAAGACAGCGTCCTCATGAACAGCTGGCAGAAGTCCTCGGCGAGCGCCGAGGCCAACGAGTGCGTCGAGATCCGCACCGCCGACGGGCTGGTGGAGATCCGCGAGTCGGAGAGCGCCGAGGTCGTCGTGCGCACCACCCCGCGCAAGTGGGCGGCCTTCGTGCGGGGGGTGAAGGCCGGGGAGTTCGACCGCCACGGCGACTTCGGCGGGTTCCAGGCGCCGGGCGCGCCCTGACCGCCGGGGCGCGCCGTTAATCCACGGTCCGGCCGCACCCGCGACGGTAGGCTTTGGCACCCACAGTGGAACCCTGCGCCTGGCACGGCACCCCGGGCGGGGTGCGCGTGCGGGAGAAATCGGAGCATCCCAGGATGGCTCGGCACCTGATCACCAGCGCCCTTCCGTACATCAACGGGATCAAGCACCTGGGCAACATGGTCGGGTCCATGCTCCCGGCGGACGTCTACTCCCGCTACCTGCGCCAGCGCGGCCACGAGGTGCTGTACATCTGCGCGACGGACGAGCACGGCACGCCCGCCGAACTCGCCGCGCAGGAGGCCGGACTGCCGGTCGCCGAGTTCTGCGCACGGGCGCACGACGCGCAGCGCGCGGTGTACGACGGCTTCGGCCTCTCCTTCGACCACTTCGGCCGCAGCTCCTCGCCGCAGAACCGGGAGATCACCCAGGAGATCGCCCGCGAGCTCCAGCGCAACGGCTTCATCGAGGAGCGCGCGATCCGCCAGGTGTACTCCAACGCCGACGGCCGCTTCCTGCCGGACCGCTACATCGTCGGCACCTGCCCGCACTGCGGCTACGACAAGGCCCGCGGCGACCAGTGCGAGAACTGCACGCGCGTGCTGGACCCGACCGACCTGCTGGAGCCGCGCTCGGCCATCAGCGGCAGCGCCGACCTGGAGGTGCGGGAGACCAGGCACCTGTTCCTGCTCCAGTCGAAGCTGACCGAGGAGGTCGAGGAGTGGATCTCGGCCCACGCCGACGACTGGCCGGTGCTCGCCTCGTCGATCGCCCGCAAGTGGCTCACCGAGGGCCTGCAGGACCGCTCGATCACCCGTGACCTGGAGTGGGGCGTCCCGGTGCCGGCCGACGTGTGGCCGGAGCTGGCCGCCGAGGGCAAGGTGTTCTACGTCTGGTTCGACGCCCCGATCGAGTACATCGGCGCCACCAAGGAGTGGGCGGACGCGGCCCCGGCCGGGCAGCTGCGGGACTGGAAGTCCTGGTGGTACGAGGCCGACGACGCCGTCCGCTACACCGAGTTCATGGCCAAGGACAACGTCCCGTTCCACACCGTGATGTTCCCGGCGACGATCCTCGGCTCGCGCCGCCCGTGGAAGAAGGTCGACCAGGTCAAGGCCTTCAACTGGCTGACGTACTACGGCGGGAAGTTCTCCACCAGCCAGAAGCGCGGCATCTTCACCGACGTCGCCCTGGAGCTGCTGCCGGCCGACTACTGGCGCTACTTCCTGATGGCGCACGCGCCCGAGTCGGACGACTCCAGCTTCACCTGGGACCTCTTCGCCGCCGTCGTCAACAAGGACCTCGCCGACACCCTCGGCAACTTCGTCAACCGGGTGCTGACCTTCAGCCGCAAGCGCTTCGGCGACGACGTCCCCGGCGGGCACGCCGCCGGCGAGGCGGAGGAGCGGCTCGGCGCGCAGATCGCCGGCCTCCTCGCCGAGTACGAGGCGCAGCTCGACGCGCTCAACTTCCGCAAGGCGGCGCAGGCCCTGCGCGCCCTGTGGAGCGCCGGCAACGCGTACCTGGACGAGAAGGCGCCGTGGCTCCAGGTGAAGACCGACCCGGAGGCGGCGGCGCTGACGCTGCGCACGGCGATGAACCTGATCCACCTGTACGCGGTGGTGTCGGAGCCGTTCGTCCCGGCCACCGCGGCGGCGATGCGCGGCGCGTTCGCCGTGGCCGACGACTCCCCGGCGGCGTCCCGGCGCTGGGTCGCCCCGGAGGAGGCGCGGTCGCTCGACCTGGTGCCGGCCGGGACGGGGTTCACCGTGCCGCCGGTGCTGTTCGCCAAGATCACCGACGACGACCTGGCGGCGTGGACGACGCGCTTCGGCGGCGAGTAGGGGCTCGCGGGCGGACTCCCGGGGAGCGCGGGGCGTCAGGGAGCGGCCGTCTCGGCGGTGACCCAGGCGAGGTAGCCGGGGCTGCCCGCGACCACCGGGACGGCGATCACCTCGGGCGTCTCGTACGCGTGGCGCGCGGTGAGGAACGCACTCAGCCGGTCGGCGAGTCCGGCCCTCGTCTTGAGGTCGATCCGCCACTCCTCGGCGTCCTGCACCTCGCCCTCCCACCAGTAGACGGACCGGACCGGGTACACCTGCGCGCACGCGGCCAGCCGCTCGCGGACGGCGGCGGACGCCAGGGCCCGGGCCAGGTCCTCGGTCTCGTGGGTGGTCGTCACGACGACGAAGCCGGGCGCGGTTCCGGGGTCGTCCGCGTGCTCGGTTCCGAGACCGGTTCCGGGCTCGTTCTCGTGCTCGTTCTCGTGCTCGTCGGCGGTCATGGGGCGACGGTACCGGTCCCCGGACGCATTGGTCCCCGGGGCGGCACCGGCGTCCCGGCGCCACCCCCGGGGGGGGGGCTCCGGGGCTACCGGGCCGCGCGGGCGGTGTGGACCGTCATCGCGGACAGGTAGAAGGCGTCCGTCCGGTGCAGGATCCCGGTCGGGGCGTCCTCGTCCAGCAGGGCCGCCAGCGTCGCCGCGTCCTGCGGGTCCAGGTGGTCGGCGAGCTGGTCGTGCAGGCGGGCGAGCTGGGCGCGCAGGTGCTCGCGGGCGGGGGCGGCGAGCGGGGCCGGGTGGTCGATCAGGAAGGTCCGGGTGCCGGTCGGGGTCAGGCCGGCCCGGCCGAGCATGGCCGGCCAGTCCTCGATCTCCTCGGTGGCGCCCGGCAGTTCGGCGCGCATCGTGCTGAAGCCCGCCTCGTGGGCCGCGTCCAGCCGGGCCTGGAAGCCGGCCCTGCCGAGGCCGAAGTCGCGCGGCAGGTAGCGCAGCGGCAGCCCGCGTTCGGCGACGGCCAGCAGCCCGCCGGGGCGCAGCAGCCCGGCCAGGCCGGTGAGCGCGGTCTGCTGGTCGCCGAGGTGGTGGATCGCGTTCGCGGACCAGATCAGGTCGGCCTCGCCGAGCTTGCCGAACTCCTCGGGCAGATCGGCCTGCCGGGTCTTCAGCCGGCCGCCGGAGCGGGTCCGGGCGCGCTCCAGCAGCGCCGCCGACTGGTCGACCGCGACCACCTCGGCGGCCGGGAAGGCCTCGGCGAGCAGCCCGGCGAGCACGCCCGGGCCGCTGCCGACGTCGAGCACCCGGCGGACCTCGCCGCCGGTCAGCCCGCGCAGCCAGTGGGCGGCCGCGGTGACGGCGGGGGCCTTCAGCTCGGCCTCGCGCTCCAGGTGGGCGGCGAGCGCGTCCCAGTCGAAGTCGGCGGCGGGGACGTGGTCGTGGCCGTGCTCGTGGCCCTGGCCCTTAGTGGGCTGGTGATGGTGGTGGCCGGACATCCGGGGTCTCCGATCGTCGGGGTCGTCGGTGCGGTGGTGCGGCGTACGGGAGGGAGCCTCCCCGCTCGGGCCGTCGGCGCGGCGGCGGACGCGCGGTGCGCGGTCACCTCCACCGCCAGGCTGCGGCCGTTCCACCGCCAGGCTGCGGCCGTCGCCGCCGAATCGGCAAGCTTTGTTGCCGTTCCCGCAAATCGGGCCCAGCCGCGGCCCCGCGCTCAGCCGCCCGTGCGCCGCCAGTACGAGCGGACCGCGACCGCCAGCGCCACCCCGTACACGGCGAACGCGCTCATCCCGACCCAGCCCACCATCAGCGCGTCGTCCGGCGTCGGCAGGTCGCCCGTCCGGATCGTCGTCACGCCGACCGTGCACAGCGACAGGTAGCCGACCCCCAGCAGCCCGTACGGCGCCAGCGTGCCGGCCCCGATCAGCGCGGGGGTGAGCGGCAGCCAGCGCGGCACCCGGCGGCCGCTCAGCACCAGGGTCCACCGCGGGAAGACCTGCCCCCACGGCCGGACCAGGCCCCACAGCAGGAACACCCCGAGCGCGGCCATCAGCGCGGTGGCGTCGATCCCCCAGTCCTCCAGGGTGAGCCAGAGCCCGGAGGCTCCGTTGCGCTCGTTGGTCACCCGCATCCGGGCACCGTCGATCCCCGCGAAGCTGCCGCCGAAGGCCCAGTCGAGCTTCATCACGACGTACGGGACGAAGGCCAACGTGCCTGCCCATGCGGCGAGTTGAACGGCCGCCGGGGCCTCCGACGGAGCCGGCGCCGGAGCCCGGTGCCCGGCGGGCGGCCGCACGCGCGTGGCACCCACCAGCAGCACGACGCCGACCGCCGACAGCGCGTGCAGCACCGCCCCCGGGCCGCTGTCCACGGCCTCCCCGGTCAGCAGCATCAGCACGTCCATCAGCAGCCCCCAGGCCGCCACCGCCGCCGGCCCGGCCAGCCCCCACAGCACCGCCCGCAGCCCCGGCCCCGGCCTCCCCCGGGCCGACGCCACCCCGGCCGCCACCCCGGCCGGCACCGCGACCACCCCCGCCCCGGCGACCGCCCAGCCCGGCCAGACGGCCCCGAACAGCTCCGTCCCGCTCAGCGCGCAGCCCGTCCCGAACCCGGCACAGGCGACACCCCAGCCGATCACACCCCACGCGTTCCTCGTCATGCCCCCACGCTCGCCCGCGCGGCCCCGCCCCGGCCTCCTCCGCCCCGACGAACCCGCTCCCCCCGCCGGGGGATCCCGCGCGCCGGGCCGCGGACGGACGCTTGCGTTGGAGTGCACTCCAACTCCTAGCCTCTGACGCAACGAACGGGACACCCAAGACCTTCGGGGGAGAACCACCATGCGCTACCGCGTCCTCGGCGGCACCGGCATCGAAGTCAGCGCCTACTGCCTCGGCACCATGATGTTCGGCGCGATCGGCAACCCCGACCACGACGACTGCGTCCGGATCATCCACACCGCGCTCGACCGCGGCATCAACTTCGTCGACACCGCCGACATGTACTCGGCGGGCGAGTCCGAGGAGATCGTCGGCAAGGCGCTGGCCGCCCGCGGCGACCGGGACGACATCGTGCTCGCCACCAAGGTGCACTTCCCGATGGGCGAGGGCCGCAACCGGGGCGGCAACTCCCGGCGCTGGATCGTCCGGGAGGTCGAGGAGAGCCTGCGGCGGCTGCGCACCGACCGGATCGACCTCTACCAGGTGCACCGGCCGGACCACACCACCGACGTGGAGGAGACCCTCTCCGCGCTCGGCGACCTCGTCCGGGCCGGCAAGATCCGCGCCTTCGGCTGCTCGACCTTCCCCGCCGAGCAGATCGTCGACGCCCACCACGTCGCCGAGCGCCGCGGCCTGCCGCGCTTCCGCACCGAGCAGCCGCCGTACTCGCTGCTCGCCCGCGGCATCGAGGCGAACGTGCTGCCCACCGTCCAGCAGCTCGGCATGGGCGCGCTGACCTGGGGACCGCTGGCCGGCGGCTTCCTCACCGGGCGCTACCGCAAGGGCCGGGCGATCGACCTCACGCAGGGCCGCGCCGCCCTCCACCCGGGCCGCTTCGACCCGGAACTGCCGCTCACCCAGGCCAAGCTGGACGCCGTCGAGGCCTTCACCGCCCTCGCCGAGGACCTCGGCCGCACGCTCCCCGAGCTGGCCGTCGCCTTCCCGCTCGCGCACCCGGCCGTCACCTCGGTGATCCTCGGCCCGCGCACGATGGAGCAGCTCGAATCCGCGCTCAAGGGCGCCGACCTCGTCCTCGACGACGCCACCCTCGACCGCATCGACGCGATCGTCCCGCCCGGCACCGACCTCTACCGGGCGGACGGCGTCTGGCAGCCGCCCGCACTCACCACCCCCGCGCTGCGCCGCCGCCCCGCCGCGGACCGCTCCGCGGACTGACGGGCCCCCGCGGGGGAGCCGGTGACGCCGGCTCCCCCGCCGCCCTCACGGCTCCCGGGGCGCCGCGAAACAGTGCACGACGACGGTCCGTCCGCCGCCCCACTGCTGGTCGGCGCTGCCCAGCCAGGTCCAGCCGAGACGCCGGTAGCAGGCCACCGCCGCCGCGTCGGTGGCGAGGACGTCGAGGACCGGGTGCAGTCCGAGCGCCCGCGCGTGGGTCAGCGCGTTCGCCAGCAGGCGCGCCCCGACGCCCCGCCCGCGCGCGGCGGGGGCGACGTACAGCCGGTTCACCACGGCGGTGAGCTCGGGCCGGGCGCCGGTGCGGCGGCTCCAGAGCACCGGGGCGGCGTCCCCCGGGGCGCTGCGGGAGAGGGCGACGTGCCCGAGGATGCGGCCGTCCGCCTCGGCCACCCAGGCGGCGAGGAGCCCCTCGGGGGTGAGCCAGGCGGCGGGGCGGTCGGGCCAGTCGGACGGGTAGCCGTCGGTGGCGTGGACGTCGCCCAGCAGCCGGACGCATTCGGCGAGGTCCGGGACGCGGCGCCGGCGGACCGGCACCCCCGCCCCGGTCTGCCGGGCACCGGACGCGACGACGTTGGCGCGTTCTTCAAGGTCAGCCATGCCGGTACGTTACCGGCCGGGCCTCAGCCCCGCAGCAGGTCGACCACCCCCGCCAGGTCCTCCTCACCGCCGCCGAGCGCGAGCCTGCGCTCCATCAACCGGAAGTACGGCGCCAGGAGTTCGTCGCTCACGCCCTGCTCCTCGGCCGTGCCCAGCAGCGTCCGGCGCCCGGCCACCTGCATCGCCAGGTTCGAGACCACGTCCTTGGCGTAGTCGCCGCTCTCCAGCTGGTCCGCCGTCCTGGCGATCGACCCGGTCATCGCCGTCAGCCACCCGGCCAGCAGCGGCGCGAGGTCGCCGGGCGTGACCGCGCCCTCCGCCCTGACCAGCGCGAACGCGTGCGCGACCCCGGCGAACATCCCGTACATCGCGCTGAGCAGCGCCACGTCGTGCAGCGCCGCGTGCCCCGGGTCCGCCCCGACGTACCGCGGGCCGGCCGGCACGGCGAGCACCTCCGCGTGCTCCTCGAACAGCGCGGACGAACCGCTGTAGAACACGTACGGCCCGGCCGCCGGGACGCCGATCATCGGCGGGACGGCCATGATCCCGCCGTCCAGGTAGCGCGCGCCGCGCCCGGCGGCCCACCCGGCGCGGGCCCGGGCCTGGGCGGGGGTGCCGGTGACCAGGTTGACCACGTCCTTCCCGGCGAGGTCCGCGTCGTCCAGCGCCTCCGCCACGGAGGCGTCGTCGAGCAGGCACACGACCACCAGCCGGTTGGCCGCGACGGCCTCCGCGGCACTCGCGGCGACGACCGCGCCCTCGGCGGCGAGCACCCCGGCCCTGGCCGGGCCGCGGTTCCAGACGGTCAGCGGGTGCCCGGCGGCGAGCCAGGCATGGGCCAGGGCGGTGCCCATGGCGCCGAGCCCGAGCAGGGTGACGGGGGTCTTCTCAACTTCGGTGCTTCCCATGGGAATCAGCCTCTTCGCGGCACCGTTGACGATCAAGTACGCACGTGGAAGTGGGTGGTTACCCTGGGGTGAGCGACGAGGTCGGAAGGGGTGGGGGCATGGCGACCGTGCCGAGGCCGGGGGCGTACGTCTGCGGGATCGACGCCGCGATGGACGTGATCGGCGGCAAGTGGAAGGTGCTGATCCTCTGGGCGCTGGACGCCCGCCCCGGCTGCCGCTTCGGCGAGCTGCGCCGCCTGGTGCCGGGCATCACCGAGAAGGTGCTCGCCGCCCACCTGCGCGAACTGGAGGCGGACGGCATCGTGCACCGCGAGGCGCACGACGAGGTCCCGCCCCGGGTCGAGTACACGCTGACCGACGCCGGCACGCGCCTCAACGCGGCACTGGCGCCACTCGGCGCGTGGGGACGGGACCACGTCCTCGGCACGAGCCCGCACCCGCACTGAAAGGCCCCGGACGGACCCATGCACCCCGACACCACCGCCACCCTGCACGGCGAACGCCTCGACCTCGTCCCGCTGCGGCCCGAACACGCCGAGGAGATGGCCGCCGCCCTCGCCGACCCGGCCCTGCACGCCTTCACCGGCGGCGCCCCGGACGGCGCCGACGCCCTGCGCACCCGCTACGCCCGGCTCGCCGCCGGCTCCCCCGACCCCGCCGAGACCTGGGGCAACTGGGCGCTGCGCCTGCGCGCCGACGGCCGCCTCGCGGGCTACGTCCAGGCCACGGTCCGCGGGGACGGCGCCGAGCTCGCCTGGGTGGTCGGCACGCCCTGGCAGGGCCGCGGCCTCGCCGCCGAGGCCGCCCGCACCCTGCTCGCCCATCTGACCGCCGCCGGCATCACCACCGTGACGGCCCACATTCACCCCGACCACCACGCCTCCGCCGCCGTGGCCCGCGCCCTCGGCCTCACCCCGACCGCCGAACAGCAGGACGGCGAGACCCGCTGGCAGGCGCGCGTCGGCCCGGCCGCCTGACCCCACCGCCACCCCCTGCCCCACCCTCCCCGGAATGCCACCCCCACCCGATGGGGTTGGATACAGCCATGGCATCACGTGCACGAGTACGCGCCCCCGAGCTGGTCGGCGCAGGCGGTTGGCTGAACACCGGCGGCAAGGAGCTCACCCTCGCCGACTTCCGGGGCAAGATCACCGTCCTGGACTTCTGGACCTTCTGCTGCATCAACTGCCTCCACGTCCTCGACGAACTGCGCGAGCTGGAGGAGAAGCACCGCGACACCGTCGTGATCGTCGGCGTGCACTCGCCCAAGTTCGTGCACGAGGCCGACCACCAGGCCGTCGTCGACGCCGTCGCCCGGTACGAGGTGCACCACCCGGTCCTGGACGACCCGGCGCTCGTCACCTGGAAGCAGTACGCGGTGCGCGCCTGGCCGACGCTCGTGGTGATCGACCCCGAGGGGTACGTCGTCGCCCAGCACGCCGGCGAGGGCCACGCGCACGCGATCGCCCGGCTGGTGGAGGAGCTGGAGGAGGAGCACGCCGCCAAGGGCACGCTCCGCCGCGGCGACGGCCCGTACGTGGCGCCGGAGCCGACCGCCGGGGACCTCAAGTTCCCGGGCAAGGCGGTGCGCCTGGGCGACGGCCACTTCCTGGTAGCCGACTCCGGCCACCACTCGCTGGTCGAGCTGGCCGAGGACGGCGAGACGGTGGTGCGCCGGATCGGCGACGGGCAGCGCGGCCTGGTGGACGGCACCGACCCGCGGTTCAGCGAGCCGCAGGGCCTCGTGCTGCTGCCCGAGGGCCACCCGTACGACTACGACGTGATCGTCGCCGACACCGTCAACCACGCCCTGCGCGGCGTCCGGCTGGCCGACGGCCACGTCACCACGCTGGCCGGCACCGGCCGCCAGTGGTGGCAGGGCTCGGCCACCGAGGGCCCGGCCCGCGAGGTGGACCTCTCCTCGCCGTGGGACGTCGCCTGGTTCGACGGCCGGGTGTGGATCGCCATGGCCGGCGTGCACCAGCTGTGGGCCTACGACCCGGCGGCCGGGACGGTCGCCGTCGCGGCCGGCACGACCAACGAGGGCCTGGTGGACGGGCCCGCCGACGAGGCCTGGTTCGCCCAGCCGTCCGGCCTCGCGGTCTCCGCGGACGGCGAGAAGCTCTGGGTCGCCGACTCCGAGACCTCGGCGCTCCGCTGGGTTTCACGTGAAACCAAGACGGTCGAGACGGCCGTCGGCACCGGCCTGTTCGACTTCGGCCACCGCGACGGCGCCGCCGACCAGGCCCTGTTCCAGCACCCGCTGGGCGTCACCGTCCTGCCGGACGGCTCGGTGGCCGTCGCCGACACCTACAACCACGCGCTGCGCCGCTTCGACCCGGCGACCGGCGAGGTGAGCACGCTGGCCACCGACCTGCGCGAGCCGTCCGGGGCCGTCCTGGTGGACGAGGACATCGTCGTGGTCGAGTCGGCCCGGCACCGGCTGACCAGGCTGCGGCTGCCCGAGGAGGCGGTGCGGGTCGAGTCGGTCGCGCACCGCACCCAGCGCGCGGCCACCGAGGTCGCCCCGGGCCCGTTCCGGCTGGACGTGGTCTTCTCCGCGCCGAGCGGCCAGAAGCTGGACGAGCGCTACGGTCCGTCCACCCGGCTGCTGGTCAGCTCCACGCCGCCGGAGCTGCTGGTCTCGGGCGCGGGCGCGGACTCCGACCTCTCGCGCGAGCTGGTCCTGTCCGGCGAGGTCGCCGAGGGCGTGCTGCACGTGTCGGCGATGGCCGCCTCCTGCGACGACGACCCGGAGATCGAGTACCCGGCCTGCCACGTGCACCAGCAGGACTGGGGCGTGCCGGTGAAGCTGGTCGCCGACGGCGCCCGCCGCCTGCCGCTGGTGCTCGCGGGCATGGAGTAGCCCGCAGGACTTGCGGAAGGGGCCCCCGCGCTGGGCCCACGGGCGCCCCCGCCCCCCCCGGCGGGCGACGCCCCCCCCCGCCGCGG
>NZ_JBHWGV010000031.1:63429-84327 GCF_042732955.1 Kitasatospora sp. NPDC059747
GGCCCGACGGGAGTCTCCCGTCGGGCCCTTCCGCACGTCCGGGCGGCTCAGCCCTCCAGGAAGGCCTTGATCGCGCCGGCCAGCAGGTACGGGTCGTCCGCGCCGCACAGCTCGCGCGCCGAGTGCATGGACAGCGCCGCGATGCCGCAGTCGACCGTCCTGATGCCGAGGCGGGCCGCAGTGATCGGGCCGATCGTCGTGCCGCAGGGCATGGCGTTGTTGGAGACGAAGGACTGCCACGGCACGCCGGCCCGCTCGCAGGCCGCCGCGAACACGGCCCGGCCGACGCCGTCGGTCGCGTAGCGGTTGTTGACGTTGACCTTGAGGATCGGGCCGCCGTTCGGCATCGGGTGGTGGCCCGGCTCGTGCCGCTCGGTGTAGTTCGGGTGGATCGCGTGGCCCATGTCCGAGGAGAGGCAGACGGTGCCGGCCAGCGCCCGGGCGCGGTCCTCCGGGGAGCCGCCGCGCGCGTAGACGGTGCGGTCCAGGACGTTGCCGAGCAGCGGGCTCTGCGCGCCGGTGTCCGACTCGCTGCCGGTCTCCTCGTGGTCGAAGGCGGCCAGCACCGGGATGTACGGCAGGTCGGCGGCGCCCTCGGCGGTGGCGACGGCGGCGAGCGCCGCGGTGGCCGCGTGCACGGACAGCAGGTTGTCCAGGCGCGGGCCGGCCAGCAGCTCGCGGTCGCGGCCGAGGTAGGAGGCGGGCTGCACGTCGTGCGTCATGAGGTCCCAGCCGACCACGTCGGCCGGCTCCAGGCCGGCCCGCTGGGCGACGTAGGAGATCAGGCCGCCCTCGTCGACCGGGCCGAGGCCCCAGATCGGGGTGAGGTGGCGCTGCTTGTCGAGCTTCATGCCGTCGTTGACCTGGCGGTCCAGGTGGATCGCCAGCTGCGGCACGCGCAGCAGCGGCTCGTCCAGCTGCACCAGGCGCCAGCTGCCGTCCTTCAGGGCCAGCCGGCCGGACAGGCCGAGGTCCCGGTCGAGCCAGGTGTTCAGCGGGACGCCGCCGTAGATCTCCACCGCGACCTGCCGCCAGCCGGCCGAGCCGGTGTCCGGCACCGGCTTGACCCGCAGGTTCGGCGAGTCGGTGTGCGTCCCGACCACGCGGAAGGGCGTCTCGGGCCCGGCGCCCTCGGGCAGGTACCAGGCGATGAGCGCGCCGCCGCGGATGACGTAGCGCCCACCGGCCGCGGCGTCCCACGCGTCCGTCTCGGCGACCTGCCGGAAGCCCGCCTTCTCCAGCCGCTCGGCGGCGCTCGCGACCGCGTGGTACGGGGAAGGCGAGGTTCCGAGGAACGCGATCAGATCATCGGTGTGCGTCCGGTCGAAGAACGCCTGTCGGGCGGCGGGCGACATACTGCTCCTGAGTCGATGGAGGGTCGGAGCCGAATGGGGGTCGGCTTCGCACCCTGAGCATATGCCCGTACACGGACAGGGCACTCGCAACGTCGCAACGGATGCGAAACACAGACACAACCGTGAAGTACCGTCGCCCCCAGCACCTTTCACCCAGTGAACGCCCCTGGTCGCAGACGGTCATCCGCCCGCCGGGGGCCGCGGGCGCCGGCGGTGGCGCGACGGACCGGCCGGGCGGCCGATTCCGGACCGCGGCGGCGTCCGGTCGACGATACTTCGGTGCAGTGAAGTCACCGTGGGGAGGGGCGCGTTGACCACAACGACGATGACCGCCGGGGGCGCCGACGACGAGGTCGCCGATCCGCCGGCCGGGCCGTCCCGGGGTGCCCGGCGCAGGCGGGTGCTGGTGGGGGTGGCGGTGGCGGCGGCGCTGGTGGCGGTCGGCGGGCTGGGGGCCGCGGCGTTCGTGAAGTCGCCGGCCGAACGCGCGGCCCGGACGGCGCCGCCGCCGGAGAGCCTGCTCACCGCGCCCGTGGTGAGCCAGGTGCTGACGAGGTCGGTGACGGCGCGGGCGGTGGTGTACCCGCCGGCGCAGTACGACGTGGTGCCGTCGGCCGCCTCGCCGGAGATCACCCGGCTGTTCGTGTCGAAGCTCGGGGTCAGGACCGGGGACACCGCGGCGGCGGGTCGGCTGCTCGCGGAGGTGTCCGGGCAGCCGCTGTTCGCGCTGCCGGGGCCGGTGCCCGCGTACCGGGACGTCAAGCCGGGCGCCACCGGCCCGGACGTCGCCGAACTCCAGGACGCGCTGTCGGGGTTGGGGCACCCGATCGGCGACGACGACAAGGGGACGTTCGGCCCGGGGACGGCGGCGGCGGTGACGGCGTTCTACCGCGGGCTCGGCTACCCGGTGCCGACCACCGGCGCCACCACCCAGCAGGCGGTGGACACGGCGCAGAAGGCGGTGGACGCCGACCGCCGGACGGTGGACGGCCTCACCGCGCGGAAACGGGCCGGCGCCACCCAGGCACCCGCCCCCGCCCCGGCCGCCACAACCGCCACACCGCCGGCACCCCCGGCACCGGGCCCCGGCACCGACATCGACATCGACCAGCAACTGGCCGCCGCCAGGAAGCAGTTGGCCGCCGACCAGGTCGCACTGGAGAAGGCCAGGGCGGTGAACGGCCCGATGGTGCCCGCCGCCCACGTGCTGTTCCTGCCCGTGCTCCCGGCCGCCGTCACCGCCGTCAACGGGTCGGTGGGCTCGCCCGCCGCCGGCACGCTGCTGTCGCTGACCAGCGGCGACCTGGACGTCACCGGCCAGCTGACACCGGGCCAGGCGGCGGGCGTCAAGCCGGGCATGGCCGCGGAGATCCTCGCCGAGGACACCGGCACCACCGTGTCCGGCACGGTCACCGAGGTCGGCGCCCCGACGACCACGCCCCCGGCCGGCAGGGTGATCACCCTCGGCGGCGGAGCGGCGGCACCCGGCGGCGCACCCCCGGGCGGGCCGGGCGCGGCCGGCGACGCGACGGGCGGCGCCGCCGGGGCACCACCCAACAACGCGGCCGGCACGCCGAGTTACGTCCCCGTCACGATCACCCCGAGCGGCCCGCTCCCACCCGCCCTGAACGGGAAGAACGTCCGCCTCACGATCCGCCGGGACGCGGCGAGCGCCCCCGTCACCGCCGTCCCGGTGGCCGCCGTCTCGACCGACGCCGCCGGACGGACGTCCGTCACCAGGGTCGACGCGGCCGGCAGCCGGACCACCGTCCCCGTGAACACTGGCGTCTCCGCCGACGGCATGGTGGCCGTGACCCCGGCGGACGGCGCCGGACTGCGCCCCGGCGACCGGGTGGTGGTCGGGAAGTGACCCCCGGGCCCCCGGTCATCGCCCTCTCCGGCGTGGGCCGCACCCACCCCGGCCACCCGCCGGTGGTCGCCCTGCGCCCCTGCGACCTGACCGTCCGCCGCGGCGAGTACCTCGCCGTCACCGGCCCGTCCGGCTCCGGCAAGTCCACGCTGCTGCACCTGCTCGGCCTGCTCGACACCCCCACCACCGGCCGCTACGAGCTGGACGGCATCGACACCGGCGGCCTGCGCGACCGGGACCGCTCGACGCTGCGCGGGCGCCGGATCGGCTTCGTCTTCCAGTCCTTCCACCTGCTGGCGCACCGCACCGCGGCGGAGAACGTCGCCCTCGCCCAGGTCTACAACCGCACCCCGCCGCGGGCCCGCCGCGCCGCCGCCCTGGAGGCGCTGCGCCTGGTCGGGCTCGGCCACCGCACGGAGGCGCTGCCCGGCACGATGTCCGGCGGCGAGCGCCAGCGGGTGGCGATCGCCCGCGCCCTGGTGAACCGGCCGAGCCTGCTGCTGTGCGACGAGCCGACCGGGAACCTGGACTCGGCCGGCGCGGAGACCGTCCTGGAGCGGTTCGACGCCCTGCACGCCCAGGGCTACACGCTGGTGGTGATCACCCACGACCCGGCCGTCGCCGCGCGGGCCGACCGCCGGGTGGCCATCCGCGACGGCGTGCTGGCCGAGGCCGGGGCGGCGGCCCCGTGAGGCGCCGCCCCGCACTGCCCGGGCCGCCCTCCCGGCTGAGCCCGCGCGACCTCCTCGCCGAGGCGCTCGCCGGTGTCCTGCAGCGCCCCGCCCGCTCGGCGCTGACGATGCTGGGCACCGTGCTGGGCATCGGCGCGTTCGTCGCCGTGCTCGGCCTCACCGCGACGGCCGCCGGCCAGATCGGCGCCCGGTTCAGCCTGACCGCGGCGACCACCGTCACGGTGACCGGCCACCCGCGCACCGACGGCGCCGCCCCCGGCACCAACCCGCCGAGCGACTTCCCCGCGGACACCGACCGGCGCCTCGCCGCGATCGACGGCGTCCGGGCCGGCGGCGTCTGGTGGCCGCTCCCCGGCGCCCCGGCGGTCTCCGCCCGGGCGGACGGCCCGGACGAGGGCGCCGGCCTGTCCGTGTTCGCGGCCACGCCGGGCGCCGTCGCCGCGATGGAGCCGACGCTGACGGCCGGCGTCACCATGGACCCGTTCGTCCAGCGGACGGCGCAGCCGGTGGTGCTGCTGAGCGAGGCCGCGGCGCGGCGCCTCGGGGTGAGCCGGCTGGACGCCCGGCCCGCGGTGTTCATCGACGCCGTCCCGTACACGGTGATCGGCGTCTACGCGGACGTCCGGCGGCAGCCGGGCGCCCTGCTCGGCCTGGTGATCCCCGCCAGTACGGCGCTGGAGCGCTACGGCGACCCGGCCCCGCAGCCGGACCGCGGCGTCCAGGCCCTGGTGGCGACCAGGGTCGGCGCGGCGCCGGTGGTGGCCGCGCAGATCCCGGTCGCCCTGCGGCCGGACGCCCCGCAGGCGTTCACCGTCGTGCCGCCGCCGGACCCGCACGGCCTGCGGGACGGCGTGACCTCCGACCTGACCGGCCTGTTCCTGGGCCTGGCCGGCATCTGCCTGCTGGTCGGCGCGGTCGGCATCGCCAACACGACGCTGGTGGCCGTGCTGGAGCGGACGGAGGAGATCGGGCTGCGCCGCTCGCTGGGCGCCCGCACCGGCCACGTCGCGGCCCAGTTCCTCACCGAGTCGACCGCGCTGGGCACGCTGGGCGGCCTGGTCGGCACGAGCCTCGGCGTGGTGACGGTGGTCGGGGTCGCCGCCGCCCGCGGCTGGACCGCCGTGCTCCAGCCCGCCGCCACCCTGCCGGCCCCGCTGATCGGCACGCTGGTGGGTCTCCTGGCCGGCCTGTACCCGGCGCTCCGGGCGGCCCGCACGGACCCGCTGAAGGCCCTGCGGAGCGGGTGAGCGGGGAATGGCGAAGGGCCCGACCGAGTGGGTCGGGCCCTTCGCCATGAGGGTTTCGCCAGGTGGTTCAGGTAGCGCGAGGGCCTAGAAGGCCTCCTCCGCCAGGTCCATGATCTCGTTGTCGATGCCCTCGGCGATCAGGCGCTGCGGGGCGACGGTCGGCAGGACGTTCTTGGCGAAGAAGCGGGCCGCCGCGACCTTGCCCTGGTAGAACGGGACGTCCTTCTCCGAGGCGCCGGCCTCCAGCTTGGCCAGGGCCACCGCGGCCTGGCGCAGCAGCAGCCAGCCGACCACGACGTCGCCGGAGACCATCAGCAGGCGGGTGGTGTTGAGGCCCACCTTGTACATGTTCTTGACGTCCTGCTCGACCGAGGAGAGGTCGGCCAGCAGCTTGCCGACGATGCCCTCCAGGTCGCCGGCGGCCTTGGCGAGCAGCTCGCGCTCGGCGGCCAGGGCGTCGCCGCCCTCGGCCGAGGCGAGGAACTTCTGGATCTGCTCGGACAGCGCGGTGAGGGCCTGGCCGCCGTCCTTGACGATCTTGCGGAAGAAGAAGTCCTGGCCCTGGATCGCCGTGGTGCCCTCGTAGAGGGTGTCGATCTTGGCGTCGCGGATGTACTGCTCGATCGGGTACTCCTGCAGGTAGCCGGAGCCACCGAAGGTCTGCAGGGACTGGGCGAGCTGCTCGTAGGACTTCTCCGAGCCGTAGCCCTTGACGATCGGCAGGAGCAGGTCGTTCAGGCGCTCGGCGGCCTCGTCGTGCTCACCGCGCAGCTTGGCGGCCATCATGTCGTCCTGGGTGGACGCGGTGAACAGGACCAGCGCGCGCATGCCCTCGGCGTAGGCCTTCTGGGTCAGCAGCGAGCGGCGCACGTCCGGGTGGTGGGTGATGGTGACGCGCGGGGCGGTCTTGTCCAGGAACTGCGAGATGTCGGCGCCCTGCACGCGCTCCTTGGCGTACTCCAGGGCGTTCAGGTAGCCGGTGGAGAGGGTGGCGATGGCCTTCGTGCCGACCATCATGCGGGCGAACTCGATGATCTTGAACATCTGGCGGATGCCGTCGACCTTCTCGCCGAGCAGCCAGCCCTTGGCGGGGTGCTTGGCACCGAAGGTCATCTCGCAGGTGTTCGAGGCCTTGAGACCCATCTTGTGCTCGACGTTGGTGGCGTAGACGCCGTTGCGCTCGCCGAGCTCGCCGGTCTCCCAGTCGAAGTCGAACTTCGGGACGATGAACAGACCGAGGCCCTTGGTGCCCGGCTTACCGCCCTCGGGGCGGGCCAGCACCATGTGGATGATGTTCTCGGACATGTCGTGCTCGCCCGAGGTGATGAAGCGCTTGACGCCCTCGATGTGCCAGGAGCCGTCCTCCTGCCGGATCGCCTTCGTGCGGCCGGCGCCCACGTCGGAGCCCGCGTCGGGCTCGGTGAGGACCATGGTGGAGCCCCACAGGCGGTCGGTCATCCGCTTGGCGACCTCCAGCTGCTCCTCGGTGCCCTCCTCGGCGATGACGCCGGCGAAGGCCGGGCCGGAGGAGTACATCCAGATGGCCGGGTTCGAGCCCAGGATCTGCTCGGCGAAGGCCCAGATCAGCGAGTTCGGGGTGACCTGGCCGCCGATGGACTCCGGGATGCCCAGGCGCCACCACTCGGCGTCCATGAAGGTCTGGTAGCTCTTCTTGAACGTGGCCGGGACCGGGGCGGTGTTGGTCTCCGGGTCGAAGACCGGCGGGTTGCGGTCGGCATCGACGAAGGACGCGGCGAGGTCGTTCTCGGCCAGGCGCGCGATCTCGCTCAGGATGTTCTTCGCGGTCTCGACGTCCATGTCGGCGAACGGTCCGGTGCCGTACACCTGGTCGCGGCCGAACACCTCGAAGAGGTTGAACTCCACGTCCCGCAGGTTGGACTTGTAGTGACCCATGGCCGTTTTCTCCGGTTCGTCGCTTCCGGGTGACCGCCGCGTTCGGGCGTCCCGTACCCACCAGTAGGCATCATGATGCTACCCAGCGGTAACTTGGGCAAGCCCCCGGCGGTGAATCCGCTATGAACGTGGTCACGTCCCACAAGGCGGGACGACGACTCCTTGTCAGGATCGACGCCAGCACGGGCGGGTGCGCTCCCGCTAGCCTGTCCGTGTGTACGGATATGACCAGAACGCATACCCGGGCGACCCCTACCAGCAGCAGGCGGGTCCGCAGCCGGGCATGAACGGCATGCCCGGCGCCGACGCCTACGGCGCGCAGTCCCAGGCGTCCCAGCAGTCGCTCTACCCGGAACCGTCCCCGCCGTCCCTCGCGGACGCCGTCCGGGCCTTCACCACCGGGTCGATGGCCGTCGAGGACTTCCAGGCCATCTTCATCACCTCCAAGGTGCACTGCCCGCGCGGTGAGCGCCCCGGCTTCCTGGCGCTGCACAACACGCCCACGCCGGTGATCCCGATGTTCAGCTCGCTGAAGGAGCTGCGCCGCTACGCCGGCAAGGACTCCAAGCACTTCACCGTGACCGGCGCCGAGGTCCTGGACCTCCTGCCGACCGGCTACGGCTTCGCACTGGACATGGAGGGCGAGCACCGGATGGTCTTCGACGCGAAGGCCGTGGAGCAGATGGTGGACTTCACCATGCGCCGCATGTACGGCTGAGACGGCCTGGAGCGGGACGTCCGAAGCAGGAGCCGAACTCCACCACACCCACATAGTTCAACTTTCAACTTGCTACTTGTTGAGAATTGAACTACTCTCGTGGACGTAGGCCAGAGGAACCCCCCGAAGGAGGCCGACATGCCCGCCGTGACCGTCGAGAACCCGCTGACCCTCCCGCGCGTCGCCACCCCCGACCCCGCCGCCACCAGTGCACGGCCCGTCCTCACCGTGGTCACCGCGCCCGAGGGCTTCGAGGGCGAGGGCTTCCCGGTGCGCCGCGCCTTCGCCAAGATCAACACCAAGTACCTCGACCCGTTCATCATGATGGACCAGATGGGCGAGGTGGAGTACGCCGCCGGCGAGCCCAAGGGCACGCCCTGGCACCCGCACCGCGGCTTCGAGACCGTCACCTACCTGATCGACGGCGAGTTCATCCACAAGGACTCGCACGGCGGCGGCGGCCACCTCGGCGGCGGCGACACCCAGTGGATGACGGCCGGCTCCGGCATCCTGCACATCGAGACCCCGCCGGAGTCGCTGGTGCTGTCCGGCGGCCTGTTCCACGGCATCCAGCTGTGGGTCAACCTCCCGGCGTCCGACAAGATGACCGCCCCGCGCTACCAGGACATCCACGGCGGCCACGTCAAGCTGCTCTCCACCCCGGACGGCGGCTCGATCCTGCGGCTGATCGCGGGCGAACTGGGCGGGTACCAGGGGCCGGGCGTCACCCACACCCCGATCACCCTGCTGCACGCCACCGTCACCCCGGGCGCTCAGGTCACCCTGCCGTGGAAGCAGGACTTCAACGCGCTGGCGTACGTCCTGAACGGCGACGGCACGATCGGCGCCGAGCGCCGGCCGATCCGCAGCGGACAGGCCGCGGTGTTCGGCGAGGGCGACACGATCACCATCGCCGCCGACGCCAAGCAGGACTCCCGGCACCCCAACCTGGACGTCATCCTTCTGGGCGGGCAGCCGATCCGGGAGCCGGTCGCCTGGTACGGGCCGTTCGTCATGAACAGCCACCGCGAGCTGGAGCAGGCCATGCGGGACTTCCAGTCCGGCAGCTTCGGCCACCCGGTCGACTGACCGGACCCGCGGACCCGGACGCCTCGGTCGCCTACAGCAGCGCGTAGACGGCCGAGGCGTCGTCCTGCGCCTTGCCGCGCGGCCACCGCTCGCACGCGGCGTCCGCCCGCTCGACCTCGCGGACCTGGGCGATCAGCTCCCCCGGTCCCGACTCGGCGAGCAGCCGCAGGGCGTCCGCCCAGCTGCCCAGGCCGAAGCGCTCGGTGTAGCGCGAGGCGCCGTCGGTCAGCGCCGCCAGCGCCCGCAGGCGCTCCAGCCGGACGAAGCCCGTCTCGGCGTGCCCGGCCGCGCGCGGGCTGGCCGCGGCGATCCACGGGCCGTTCCCGGTGTTGCGCGCGGCGCGGACGGCGAGCGCGTACTCCATGTGCAGCGCGGCCCGCTCGGTGGAGCCGGGCACGGTCTGCCAGATCTGCCGGCGCAGGCCCTCGCCGCCGGGGAAGCGCTGGTTGTCCCCGATCACCCGCGGCGGGCCGTCCTTGAACTCCAGCACCAGCAGCGAGTCGCCGAGCACCAGGTACTCCAGCGACTCGCCGTGCCGCCGCGCGGCGACGACCATCGCGGCGGGCGTGTTCGGGTGGGCCAGGTCGCACCGGCCGCCGTGCAGCGCGGCCGTCTCGACGATGGCGTCGGCCAGGCACTCGGCGATCGAGCGGTCCACCCGGTCGGTGAGCCGGGCGAGCAGGTGCACGCCCAGCCGGCGGACGTACCAGGCCGTCCCGTGCCGGCAGCCGGACTCCAGGCCGGCCGGTGAGCTCGCACCGTCCAGCAGTACCAGCGCTTCCGGCGAAGCCGCCGCGAAGTCCTCGCTCTCGCGGCCGGGCCGCCGTGCTTCCCCTGCGAGCTGTAGCTGCATCCCGACAGTGTGGCCGCCTCCCCCGGCCCGCGCCCAGACCCTTGCGCCGGTGTGGCGCGAGCCGGGGCCCTCGGGGTGACCGGCGTCCGGTGGCAGCCGGGGCAATCCGGCCATACCGTCGGATACCGAGTGGACAATTCGGCCAATCAGGGCCGGTCGGGTTTGCGGTCCACCTTCGGGTGGCGGGCCGCACCCGGGACTGACGGTTCCGGCGGCCCCGCCCCCGACGGCTCCCGATCGACGAGGAGCGGGACATGTTCTGGCAGTTCATCGTGGTGCTGGCGGCCGGGCTCGGCTTCCCGAGCGCCGCACTGCTCTTCCTGATCGGCGGGCCGCGCTTCCCCGACGAGGAGCGCGGGCCCGAGCGGCCGCGCGGCTGACCGCCCGGCGGGGTCCGAGGCCCCGCCGGCTCAGGGCGTCCAGGCCGGGTCGCGGCCGAGCAGCGCCAGCGCGCGCTCGAACGGCCCGTGGGCGCCGTCCTGCCGGAGGCGCTCGCGGAACGCGCGGTCCGGCCCGCGGCTCTCCGGCCCGGCCGGGACCAGCTCGGACACCGACACCAGCGCCCCGGCCAGCACCGGGTCGGCGTCGACGGCCGCGGCGAGGCCGGACGGCGCGCCGAGGGCGGCCGCGACGTCCCAGCCGTGCACCAGCGTGTCGACGAGTTGGAAGCCCACCGCCAGCTCCAGCGGGAACGGGCCGCCGTCGCGGATCTCGGGCAGCCACAGCTTGCGGTCCGCCGCGGCGGCCTCGGCGAACGCCGCCTTGAGGTCCTCCGCCGTGCGCCGGAAGGCGCCCGCCGGGTCGTCGCCCACCGGGGCGTCGGCCCACAGCGCGAGGTCCGGCCCGGCGCCGCGCGCGGCGGCGGCGAAGCCCTGGTGCTGGCCGACCACGTGTTCCATCAGCCGGCGCAGGTTCCAGTCCCCGCACGGGGTCGCCAGCTCCAGGTGCTCCGGCGTGACGGTGTCGACGACCTCGGCGGCCAGTTCCACCGAGCGGGCGTACAGCGCTGTCAGTTCCATCGGATCGCACTCTCCTGGCCGGCGGCCACGCAGCCGACGGCTTGGTCGATGACGGTGGGTTCGGTGACGATCCTGCGGTGGCCCGGCCCCGGGTGAGCAGCAGGCCGGGGCGGTCGCCGTGGGCGGCCTTGAGCCGGTGGGCGTGGTCCGGGCCGACCGCGGTGTCGCCCTCATCGTGCACGACGGGGATCCGGGCGTCGATCTCTTTCGGACTCTTCCCGGACGGTGAGCGGCGTCGAGGCGCACTGCCACGGGTTCTCGACGCCGGCGAACGGCTCGAACTCCAGACGATGCGTCAAGTCCCCTTCCAGTGCGACATTGAGGCCCGGACCGGCCGACACCCCCTAGAGCGGGCGCTTCGCCAACTCCGTTTCCAGGAAGGCGGCGAAGGACAGCAGGGATTCGTCCCGCCCTGCCGCGCCGACGAGTTGGAGGCCCAGCGGCAGCCCGTCCGCCGTCCGTCCGGCGGGCAGGCTCACGGCGGGCAGGCCCAGGTGGCTCCACGGCAGCGACATCACCCCGTCCCCCGTGCCGTGCAGGCCCTTCGGCGCCCCGCCGGTGGCGGACGGCGCCAGCCAGAGGTCCACCGCGTGCTCGCGCATCGACCCGGCGACCAGCTCGCGCAGGTGCTCGCGCGCCCGCAGCGCGGCCTCGTGGTCCTCCGGCGCGACGGCCTGGCCCTGCCGGATGCTCGCGACCGTCTCCGGGCGGTAGAGGGAGCCGAAGCGGGCGAACCAGTCGGCGTGGCTGCGGGCCAGCTCGAAGCGGTTGACCGTCTGCAACTGCCGGACGATCTCCTCGAACCCGATCCCGAAGCCCAGCCGCCGCACCGTCATCCCGGCCGCCTCGAACCGCTCCACCTCCGCGTCGTACGCCCGCAGCGCCTCCGCGTCGGCCCGCTCCAGGTACCGGCGGTCCGGCACGCCGATCACCGGCGGCCTCCGGACGGCGCCCGCCCCGGCCCGCTCCCAGCCGTCGCAGAGCAGTCCGGCCGCCAGGGCCGCCCCGGCCACGTCCGCGGCGAACACGCCCAGCGTGTCGAAGGACGGCGCGTTCGGGATCACCCCCGCCATCGGGATCCGCCCGTACGTCGGCCGGAAGCCCACCACCCCGCAGTACGCGGCGGGCCGGATCACCGAGCCGACCGTCTGCGTCCCCACCGCGAGCGTCACCAGCCCGGCCGCGACCGCCGCCGCCGAACCGCTGCTCGACCCGCCCGGGGTGTGGTCCGGGTGGTGCGGATTGCGGGTCGGACCCGGCGCGGTGGCCGCGAACTCGGCCGTCGCCGTCTTGCCCGCCACGAGCGCCCCGGCCGCCCGCAGCCGGTCCACGACGACGGCCTGCGGCCCGGCGAGCACGCCCGGCGGCAGGGCGGATCCGGCGTGGGTGGGCAGGCCGTCCACGTGGATGATGTCCTTGATCCCGACCGCCACCCCGTACAGCGGCGGCCGCCCGGCCGGCCCGGGGTACCTGCGGGCCAGCGCGCGGGCCTCCTCGTGCAGCCGGTGGTGGCGCCCCGGCTCGGGGACGAAGGCGTGGATCAGCGGGTCGATGCGCTCGACGCGGGCGCACAGCCGCTCGACGTACTCGGTCAACGGCGGGTCACCGGCGCGCAGTTCGGCGGCCTCGCGGGTCAGCGACCGGGGCCGGACAAGGGGTTCCTCCATGCCGATCACGGTAGCCCGCGCGCCGGGGGCGCTACTGGTGCTCGGCGCCCAGGTACGGCGACTCGCGCAGGAAGTACGCCCCGCAGGTGTGGCAGCAGAGTTCGGGGGTCTTCCCCCAGTCCACCGCGTCCCGGACCGGCGCCCCCGCCTCCAGCTCCCGGCCGCACATCGCGACCTGCTCGGCACCCCGGACCACGTGCCACAGCCGCACCCCGTCCGACGGACCGCCGGCGCCGTACTCGGCTCGCATCTGGTGCATCATGCCCCCATCGTCCGACCCCCCGAACGGCCCGGCAACCGGGGCGGACCCGGGCCGGACCACGGGCCGCACCGAGCGTCCCTTTATATCGATCGTATTTCGACAGCCCCTGATCGAGATCAGGCCACCACCGGCCGGTATGGTTCGCGGGCGCGACCACCGCCGACGCCCCGCCGTCGCCGCCCCAAGTCGCCTGAAAACGGACAGAATTCACCCAAAGCTGGAGCATTGACCGTGCGCTCTTCCCGCCTCCTGGCCGCGTCCACCCTCGTGGCGCTCTCGCTCGGCGCCACGGTTGGCACCGCCACCGCGAGCGCCGTCGGCATCACGCCGACCCCGACCGCCACCGAGACCTCCACCTCGACGGCCACCCCGGGCACCCCGGCGCCGACCGCCCCCACGGGCGCGCCGACCACCAAGCCGACCGGCCTGCCCAACCCGACGCCGACCAACAGCGACCGCTGCAACGGCGGCGTCTACCAGAGCGGGCTCCTCAAGGTCACCGGCACCGGCCTGTACGGCACCACCCTGGTCAAGGGCGGCCCGGCCGCCGAGGTCAGCCTGACCTGGGAGAACAACAGCGGCGTCGACCTGCCGGTCGTTCACAACTCGCTCTACCTCACCGACGAGATGCAGGAGCGCCCGGTCGACTGGAGCCCGGAGTTCTTCACCGTCCAGCTGAAGACCGCCGGCGGCTGGAAGCAGCTGACCGACAAGGACCGCGTCCTGCAGATGCAGGACTTCAAGCTGGCCAAGGGCGAGAAGTTCACCGTCCAGCTGCGGATCGCCGCCAACGCCAAGGCCCCGGCCGGCAAGTACGGCGGCAACTACGAGGCCGGCTCGGACGCGTTCGACAACGACAAGGTCCCCACCCCGGCCAACACCAAGCCGAACGCCTGCACCCAGTTCCTCGCCGACTTCGAGGGCAACTTCCAGGTCGCCGAGGCGGGTGCCGCCACCGCCCCGGCCGCCACCACCCCGGCCACCCCGGCCACCGCCACCGCCGCCTCCGCGTCGCCGTCCGCCCCGGCCGCCGCGGGCCCGCACCTGGCCGAGACCGGTGCCTCGTCCACCACCCTGCCGATCGCCGTCGGCGGTGCCGCGGTGCTCGTCGCGGGCGCCGGCACCCTGTTCTTCCTGCGCCGTCGCAAGGCCGGCACGAACAGCTGACCAAGTCACCGGGGGGCGGGGACAACCGTTCCCGCCCCCCGGTGGTCTTCCCAGCCGGAGTAGCGACACCCGACCCCACCGCTGGAGCCCCGACCATGCGTTCCCCCCGGTTGCCCGCCGCCTGCGCCCTGCTCGTGCTCACCACCGGCACGGTCGCCGCCGGCGCCGCCCCGGCCCTCGCCGACCCGGCCCCCACGACCTCGGCGGGCCCGACCGCCCCGGCCACCGGGGAACCGACCGCGCCCGCCACCGCTCCGGCGGCGACGCCCACCGCGACCGGCACGCCCACCGCCGCCGCGACCCCGACGGCCACCGGCTCGCCGCGGCCCTACAACTGCCCCGAGGGCCCGATGGCCGCCCCGATGCCGGCCACCGCCGCCGGCCCGGCCGGCGGCGCCGTGGTGACCGGCGGAGCACCCGGCGAGCTCTCGGTGACCTTCGACAACACCAGCAGCGCCACGGTCCGTGAGCTGGCCACGACCTTCACGCTGGCCGGCAAGGACGGCGCGGCCACCGGGCTCGACGTCAAGCTGCGCGCGCCCGGCGGCGACTGGAAGCCGCTCACGGGGACGAACACCGGCACCTACGGGATCGAGCACGGCCAGAAGCTGACCCTCCAGGTGCGGGTGACGGCCGGAGCGGGCGCGGCGCCCGGGGACTACCGCTTCGCGTTCGCGGCCAGGTCCGAGGTGCTGCCGATCGGTTCGGCCCCGGCGAAGAAGTACACCTGCCCCCAGCTGACCGCGAGCACCGGCGGCACCTTCGCGGTGACCGACCACGCCCCGGCCGGCGCCTCCGGCACGACCGCCCCGGCCGCCGCACCGAGCCCCGCCCGCACCGCCGACCGGCTCGCCGACACCGGCGGCGGCACCGGCTCCACCCCCATCGCGGTCACCGGCGCCGCCACCATCGCGCTGGGCGCCGCCCTCCTGCTGCTCACCCGCCGCCGCACCACCGCGGTCGAAGAGGACTGATCCGGGGGGCGACTACGACGCCGCCTGGAGCAGCGCGCCGTCCTGCCACTTGAGGATCTTGTCGAAGCTCACGATCGCCCCCCGCAGGGGGTGGTTGCGGAGCTGGACGTGGTCGGTGAGCGCGTGGATGAGGAAGAGGCCCCGGCCGGATTCGGCGGTGAGGTCGGGAAGGGTGTCGAGGTCCACCGGGCGCAGCGTCGGGGGCTGGGGGCGACAGGGCAGGACGTGGGTGTCGTAGGGGCGGCCGTCGCGGCGCGGGCGGTGCCCGGTCAGCACCCGGGCGGGGACGGTCGCGCGCCCGCGGCGGGAGCGGCGCGGGGCTGGGTGGGCCTGCGCCTGGGGCGGGGCCGGCGGGCGGCGCCGGGGCAGCGGCGAGGGGGCCGCGGTCGGCGCGGGCAGGCCCGGGCCGGAGTCGGTGACCTCGATCCGCAGGCGGTCGCCGCAGATCGACGCGGTGACCTGGAAGCCCTCGTCGGGCCGCCCGCCGGCGCCGTGCTCGACGGCGTTGGCGCAGGCCTCGCTGAGCGCGACGCCGAGGTCGTCGGCGATCTGCGGGTCGACGCCCGCCGTCGCCATGGCACCGAGCAGGATGCGCCGGGCCAGCGGGACGCTGGCCGGGTCGCGCTTGAGGTGCAGAGTCCACCAGATGTCCACGGGAGGTCCCTCCTGGCTGCGGCTCCACATACAACTAGGTATCTCCGGCCGTTCCGCCGGTGAACCGTGACGGAGGTCCGCGACCGCCCGTTCGGCGGATGGACTGGCGCGGTGGTCTGTGCCGAGCGGCGCACACGCGAGCGCACGCGCCTCGGCCGGACGGGGGATTCGTAGGCATTTCCCACCCTGCCCCCGGTGGCGTGGTAGGCGATGAGATGATGGCCCGGCCATGACTGCCCTCGCCGCCGCCCCGCACCCGGGCGCCCCCGCACCGGACGCGCCGGTGGGGGCCGCCGCCTGGGACCTGCGGCTTGCCAGGGCCGTTCCGTTCGCCCTCGTCTGCACCCTGATCGCGGCCGCCGGGCACGCCCTGACGGGCGGCGGCGACGTCGCCCCGCCCGCCCTCGCGACGGGCTTCGCGGCGGTGCTGGTGCTCGCGGTGGCGTTCGGCGGGCGGGAGCGTTCGCTGGCGGCCATCGCCGGTGCGCTGGGCGCGGGCCAGCTGGGTCTGCACTGCCTCTTCCACGGCTTCGGCGCCCTCGTCGGCGACTCCGGCGCCGCGTCGATGGCCGGGATGCACCACGGCGCTTCCGGCCCGCTGACCCTGCCGCAGGTGGCCGGCCGGCTGATCTGCAACGAGGCGCACCCGGGCACGCTGACCGGGCTGCCTGGCGGTCCGACGGCCGAGCAGCTGGTGTCGTCGGCCGGGCTGGACCCGGCCGCGTTCCCGGCCGTGCCGTGGTGGCAGGGCGGCGTGTTCGGCATGACGCCGGCGATGCTGGCGGGCCACCTGGCCGCGGCCCTGGTGGCCGGCTGGTGGCTGCGGCGCGGCGAGGCGGCGCTGTGGCGGCTGGTGCGGGTGGCCGCGACGGCCGCGCGCGAGCACTGGGCGGCGCCCCTGCGGTCGGCGTTCGCGCTGGTCGCGGCGCTGCTGCGGGGTCTGTTCGGGGCGGCGGGCCCGGCCCGCCGGTTCGGTGTCCGGGGCGGGGAGCACCCGCTGCCCGGGGGTGCCGTGCTGCGGCACAGCGTGGTGCGGCGCGGGCCGCCGGCCGGGGTGTTCGCGTACTGACCAGCCCCCCTGGTGCCCCGTTCCTGCCGGGCACCGGGCGTGCGCAGGTCGCCGGGCCGCACCCGCGTTCACGTCGCGGCGGTCCGTGCGCCGTTCCACCCCCACACGTCCCCACGCGCGGACCCCGACCGGGCCTGATCCCGGCGGGCCGGTCCGCCGAGCTCCGAACGGAGACCCCGAACCCATGCGTTCCCTTCCCACCCGCCGCATCGCCGCCGCCCTCGCCGTCGCCGCCACTTCCGTCGTGGTGCTGGCCGGACCGGCCTTCGCGCACGTCACCGTGAACCCGGGCTCGGCCGCCCAGGGCGGTTACACGGCCGTCGACTTCCGGGTGCCGAACGAGAGCGACTCGGCGAGCACCGTGAAGCTCGAGGTCAACCTCCCGCTGGACCACCCGCTCGCCTCGGTCCGGACGCTGCCGATGCCGGGCTGGACCGCGACCGTCGAGAAGGCCAAGCTCGACAAGCCGATCAAGGTGCACGGCGCCGACGTCAACGAGGCCGTCTCCAGGATCACCTGGACCGCCGACGCCGGCACCAAGATCGCCCCCGGGCAGTTCCAGGAGTTCCGCGTCTCGCTCGGCCCGCTGCCGTCCGACGCCGACAGCATGGCCTTCAAGGCCCTGCAGACCTACGACAACGGCGACGTCGTCCGCTGGATCGACGAGTCCCAGGCCGGCCAGCCCGAGCCGGCCCACCCCGCGCCCGTCCTGAAGCTCACCAAGGCCGCCGGCGACGACGGCCACGGCGTCTCCGCCACCGCCTCCCCGGCCGCGGGCGGCCACGGGCACGGCGACAGCGCCGACCAGGCCCAGGCCTCGGACGGCGACAAGAAGAGCAGCGACTCCACCGCCCGGGTGCTCGGCGTCGTCGGCATCGTCGTCGGCGTGATCGGCACCGCCGTCGGCGTGATCGGCCTGCGCCGCAAGAGCGGCACCGCCTCCTGACCCCCGCCGGCGGACCACCGCGCACGATCGGAACCCGCATGCCCCGCACCACCCGCACCACCCGCCTGGCCGGCGCGGCCGCCGTCGCCCTGGCCGCCGCCCTCACGCTGACCGCCTGCGGGTCCTCCGGCGGCGGCTCGACCGCCGCCAAGGTGACGCAGCAGAAGGACGCGACGCCGTACGAGGGCACCAAGCTCGCCAAGAACTTCGAGAAGCCGGACCTGACGCTGACCGACACCTCCGGCCAGCCCTTCGACCTGCGCCAGCGCACCAGCGGCAAGAGCCTGCTGCTGTTCTTCGGCTACACCAGCTGCCCGGACGTCTGCCCGACCACCATGGGCGACATCGGCGTCGCCATGAAGGGCCTCTCCCCCGAGGAGCGGCAGAAGATCGACGTCGTGTTCGTCTCCACCGACCCGCAGCGCGACACTCCCAAGGTGCTGCGCACCTGGCTCGACTCGATGGGCAGCGACTTCATAGGCCTCACCGGCGACCTGGAGAAGGTCAAGACCGCCGCCAGGTCGCTCGGCATCATGATCGAGGACCCGGTGGTCAACGCCGACGGCACCGTGACCTCCACCCACGGCGCGCAGGTGCTGGCCTTCCTCCCCTCGGACGACAAGGCGCACGTGCTGTACATGAGCGGCACCGAGGTGAGGACCTACCAGCACGACCTGCCGCTGCTCGCCAAGGGGGTCGCGGCATGACGATGCTCGGCTTCCGCCGGACCGCGCTCACCGGCGCGGTGCTGGCGACGGCCCTGGGCGGCGGCGCCTTCCTGGCCGCCTGCGGGGCGGGCGGCCAGGACGGTGCCGCCGGCGGGGCGGCCAGGCTGAGCGTCGCCGACTCCTACATCCCGCTGCCCCCGGCGGGCGGGATGGCGGCCGGCTACCTGACCGTGCGCAACGACGGCGGCGAGGACCAGCTGGTCAAGGTGACCAGCCCGGGCGCCGGATCGGTGACCATGCACCAGTCGACGGCGTCGACCATGGAGCAGGTCGACCGCCTGGACGTGCCCGCGCACGGGGCGCTGCAGTTCACCCGGGGCGGCACCCATCTCATGATCATGGGTTGGCAGAAGGCCCCGGCCCTCGGGGACGAACTGGAGCTCGACCTGACCTTCGCCAAGTCCGGCACCATCTCCGTCAAGGTGCCGGTCAAGGAGCTCACCTACCGTCCCGGCCAGAGTTAGGGTCCGCCAGCATGGAGAAGGCCTCGCACCGCCGGATCGCAGCCCCGCGCACCGCCCCCCGCCGCATCGCCGGCCTGCTCGGCCTGCTCGGCGCGCTGTTCGCGCTGATGCTCGCCGGCGCCGTCCCGGCCTCCGCGCACGCCACCCTGGAGTCCACCGACCCGCACCAGAACTCGGTGCTCGCCACCGCCCCGCAGGCGGTCACCCTGACCTTCAGCGAGGGCGTGTCGCTCTCCGGCGACTCGGTCCGGGTGCTCGACCCGGCCGGCAAGGCGGTCGACACCGGCAACCCGGGGCACGCAGACGGCAGGACCGACACGGCCAGGGTCGGGCTCAACCCCGGCCTCGCCAACGGCACGTACACGGTGGCCTGGCGGGCCGTCTCGGAGGACTCCCACCCCGTCGGCGGCGCGTTCACCTTCTCCATCGGCGCGCCCTCGGACACCTCGGTGTCCGCCACCGCGCTCCAGGGCGCCAAGGCGGACGGCGTGGTCGCCGCGCTGTACGGCACCGGGCGCACCGTCGCGTACGTCGCGTTCGCACTGCTCGCCGGCGCCGCCGCGTTCACCCTGATCTGCTGGCCCGCCGGGGTGGCCCGGCGCTCGGTGCAGCGGCTGCTGATGACCGGCTGGGTGGCGCTGCTGGTGTCCACCGTCGCGGTGCTGATGCTGCGCGGGCCCTACGAGCGCGGCTCGGGGATCGGGCAGGCCCTCGACCTGTCGCTGGTGCGCACCACGCTGGACGAGCGGATCGGCACCGCGCTGGCCGCCCGGCTGCTGCTGCTCGCGGCGAGCGGGGTGTTCCTGTCGCTGCTGGTCGGCCAGTTGGGGCAGCCGGGGCCGGAGGGCGAGGACGAGCACGGCGACGGAGGCGACGACTCGAGCGCCGGGGCCCCCGGGGCCGCCGAGAACGCCGAGGCCGCCGAACTGCGCGAGCTGGAGCGGCGCGCCGCCCGGCGCCCGCAGCGCGAGGCCCGGATCGGGCTCGGCGTCGGCGGGCTGGTGCTGGCGGTCGCCCTCGCGGCGACCTGGGTCGGCGCGGACCACGCCTCGGTGGGCATCCAGGTCTGGCTGGCGCTGCCGCTCGGCCTGCTGCACCTGATCGCGATGGCGTTCTGGCTGGGCGGCCTCGCCTCGCTGCTGGTCGCGCTGCGCGAGGGCGTCGGCGCGGAGGTCGTCGACCGCTTCTCCAAGATCGCGTTCGGCTCGGTCGCGGTGCTCGTCGTCACCGGCGTCTACCAGTCCTGGCGCGGCCTCGGCAGCTGGGGCGCACTGACCGGCACCGAGTACGGGCGGCTGCTGCTGGTGAAGACCGGCTGCGTGGTCGCGATGCTCGGCGTCGCCTGGATCTCCCGCTCCTGGCTGGCCCGGCTGCGCTCGGCCCCGGCCGAGGCCGCCGAGGTCGAACCGGCCGAACTGCCGGAGCCGGTGGCCGTCGCGGCGCACTCCGAGGACCCGGTCCGCCGGGCCCAGCTGGAGCGCCAGCGGGCCGCCGTGGCGAGCGCCGGCCGGGCGCGCGGCCTGACCCCGACCCGGGCCGGGCTGCGCCGCTCGGTGCTGGTCGAGGCGGCGGTCGCGGTGGCCGTGCTGGTGGTCACCACGATGCTGACCAACTCCCCGCCCGGACGGGTCGCGGGCGAGGTCGGGGCCGGGGGCGCCGCGGCGCCGGCGGCCGGCGGGGCCGCTCCCGCGCAGACCCAGCCGGGCCGCACCGTGGAGCTCAAGCTCCCGTACGACACCAAGGGCCGCACCCCGAACGCCAAGGGCACCGCGACGGTGACCGTCAACCCGGCGGGGACCGGCTCCAACGAGGTGAAGCTCGCGCTGGACGGCGCCGACGGCAAGCCGGTGGACGTCCCCGAGGTGCAGCTCGCCTTCACCCTGCCGGACCGCGACCTCGGCCCGCTGCCCGTGCCGCTGACCCCCGAGGGCACCGGCCGCTGGAGCGGCACCGCGCAGCTGCCGCTGGCCGGGGAGTGGGTGGTGTCGGTGCAGATCCGCTCCTCCGACATCGACCAGACCACCCCGACGAAGTCCCTGAAGATCGGCTGAGCATGACCGACAGCACCACCGGCAGCACCACCGGCAGCACCACCGGCAGCGCCACCGCACGGACCGGCTTCACCCGGCGCGCCCTGCTCGGCACCGCCGGCGCGGGGCTGGTCGTCGGCGCCGGCGCCGGGGTCGCCGGGGCGGTGGCCCTGGAGCGCC
>NZ_JBHWGV010000032.1:0-36287 GCF_042732955.1 Kitasatospora sp. NPDC059747
GCCGGCTACAACAACGCCGTCGTCAGGCATGGTGCCGCTCTGTCCATCGACGTCGAGGTCGTCGCCCGTGACAAGGAGCAGAAGGGCTTCGTCGTCCAGCCGATCCGCTGGCGGGTCGAGCAGACCTTCGGGATCATGTCCCGGTACCGGCGGCTCCATCGCGACTACGAGGAACTGCCGGACCGGTCACGCTCGATGATCCACTGGGCCATGGTCAACTCCATGACCACTCGCCTGACCGCCAGCCCCGACAAAGTCGGGCAATACCTCCGCCCGAAATCGCCTGCGGAAGCCTAAATCAGTATCGAACGCCCTCTGAGGAGGTCCACCCGAGCGAGGAGATCCACCCGAGCCCGCTCCGGCCGTGACACGGCCCGGAGCGCGCTCCCCGGCCGGGCGATCGAAAACATTGCCTCGCTAGGTTTTTAGTTTTACCGTGGCAGGGACGCAGCGGCTCCCCCACCCGCTCGCCCCGCCGCCGACCGCCGTGCACGACTCCAGCCCGCCGCGCCGGCCGACGGACCCCTGCCCCCGTGAAGGACGTCCCGCCATGTTCGCCTGCGGCTCCGGTCTGCCCCTCCCGTCCGACTTCCTCTTCGGCGCCTCCACCTCGGCCCACCCGACCGAAGGCGGCAACACCGCCAGCGACTGGTGGCACCTGGAACACAGCGATGCCGCCCCGGTCCCCGAACCCAGCGGCGACGCCGCCGACAGCTACCACCGCTGGCCCGCCGACCTCGACCTGCTCGCCGAACTGGGCTTCACCGACTACCGGTTCGGCATCGAGTGGGCGCGCATCGAACCCGCCCCCGGCCACATCTCCCGCGCGGCCGTCGCCCACTACCGGCGCATCGTCGACGGAGCCCTCGACCGCGGCCTGCGCCCCATGGTCACGCTGCACCACTTCACCCTGCCGCGCTGGTTCGCCGACCGCGGCGGCTGGCTGGCCCCGGACGCCGTCGACCGCTTCGCCCGGTACGCCGCGGCCACCGCGCCGATCATCGGGGACGACGTCCGGCACGTCTGCACCCTGAGCGAGCCGAACCTGGTCGCCTCGCTTCCGACCGCCGCCGTTCCCTCCCCCCGCCCGCCGCTCCCCGATCAGGCGCCGACCGATCCGGCACTGGCCGATCCGGCGCTCACCGAGGTCCTTGTCCGGGCCCACGCGGCCGCGACCGCCGCCGTCAAGGAGGCCTCGGCCGCCGTCCGCACCGGGTGGTCCGTCGCCAGCCGGGCGTGCCAGGCCGCCCCCGGCGCCGAGGAGGCCATGGCCGCCTACCGCCACGCCCGCGAGGACGTCTTCCTGGAGGCCGCCCGCGGCGACGACTGGATCGGCGTGGAGGCCAGCACCCGCACCCGCATCGGCCACCAGGGCCCGCTTCCCGCGCCCGAAGGCGCCGAGGTCGCCCTCGGGGGCTCGGAGTACGACCCCGCCGCACTCGGCGAGGCGCTGCGCCACACGGCGTCCGTGGTCGGCGACGTGCCCATCATCGTCACCGGGAACGGCATCGCCACCAACGACGACGGCCGCCGCATCACCTACACCCGCCGAGCCCTGGAGGACCTGGCCCTGGCCCTCTCCGACGGCCTCGACATCCGCGGTTACCTGCACGGCAGCGCCCTCGACGGCTACGAGTGGGGCTCCTACCGGCCGACGTCCGGCCTGATCGCCGTCGACCCGCACACCTTCCTGCGCGTCCCGAAGCCCTCCGCCCGCTGGCTCGGCCGGATCGCCCGCACCGGCATCCTGCCCTGGCCCGCCGGGTCGACGACCGAGCGCTCCGCCGGGTGAACGGCCGGCTGCGCTGGCGGACGAACGGCCGGCCGCGCCGACGGACGAACGGCCCGCGAGGCCGGGGTCAGCCGGCCCCGCCCGCGATCGGCTGTTCAGCCCAGATCGTCTTGCCGCGCCGGCCGTAGCGGCAGCCCCAGCGGGTGCTGAGCTGGGCGATCAGGAACAGCCCCCGGCCGCCCTCGTCGGTGTTGCGGGCCCTGCGCAGCCTGGGCTGGGTGTTGCTCGGGTCGGTGACCTCGCAGAGCAGCACCCGGTCGCGGATCAGGCGCAGTCCGATCGGGGCGCCGCCGTAGCGGACCGCGTTGGTGACCAGCTCGCTGACGATGAGCTCGGTGGTGAAGGCCAGGTCCTCCAGCCCCCAGGCCGCGAGTCGCCGGGCGACGGCCTCGCGGGCGGCGCCGACCGCGGCCGGATCCGCCGGGAACTCCCAGTGTGCGGTGGCCCCCTCCGGGACGGCCCGGGTGCGGGCCAGCAGCAGCGCGATGTCGTCGCGGCGCGGGTGGGTACCGAGTTCCGCGAGCAGGGCGTGCCCGGTCTCGGTGAGGCTCCGCCCCGGTCCGCAGAGTCCGGGGAGGAGGTCCGCCAGCCGCCGCAGTCCGGCGTCGGCGTCGTGGTCGTCGCCTTCGAGCAGGCCGTCCGTGCACAGGACGAGGACGCTCCCGGGCGCCAGGTCGATCGTGGTGGCCTCGTAGGGCGCGCCGCCCACCGCCAGCGGCGGGCCGGGGGCGACCGCCACCACGTGCGCGGTGCCGTCGGGGCGCACCACGACGGGCGGCGGATGCCCCGCGCTGACGAACGTGCACCGGCAGGCGACCGGGTCGTAGACGGCGTACAGGCAGGTGGCGCCGACGGCGTCCTGGGTCCCGGGCGGCGCCTCCTCGGCGAGGCGCTGGACCAGGTCCTCGACGTGGGTGAAGAGGTCCTCGGGGTCCAGTTCCAGGTCGGCGAGGGTGCGGATCGCGGTGCGCAGCCGGCCCATGGTGGCGGCGGCATGCAGGCCGTGTCCGATCACGTCGCCGACGACCAGGGCGACGCGGAGCGACGGCAGCGGGATCACGTCGTACCAGTCGCCGCCGATCTCGGCCCCGCCGCCGGCCGGGCGGTAGATCCCGGTGGTCTCGGTCGCCGCGGTGTCGGTGGTCTCCGGCGGGAGCAGTCGCCGCTGGAGCGCGACGGCCGCGCGGTGCTCGCGGGTGTAGCGGCGGGCGTTGTCGATGGCGAGCGCACCCCGTGAGGCGATCTCCCGCAGCACGCCGGCCTCCCGTGCGGTGAAGGCCTCGGGGTCGTCCACCCGCCAGACGGACAGGCTGCCGAGCATCAGGCCGCGGGCGAGCAGCGGGGCCACGACCGTCGAGCTCCCGCCCTCGGGGAGGAGCAGTCCGGTCAGCCGCTCGTCGCCGCCGAGCAGGGCGGCGGCCTCGTCCCGGCCGAGGATCACCGCCCCGTCGCGGCGCACCCTGGTGACGACGTCGCGGTCGACGTACGGGAGGGCGGGGATCGCGTCGCCCAGCTGGACGTGCCCGGCCGGCCAGGTCCCGTCGGCCGACGCGACGGCGACCTTGCGCATGTGGGGGTCGCCGCCGCCGATCCAGCGCGGCGGCTCGTCGCCGGCCAGCACGGCGTCGGCCAGGTCGACCGAGGCGAGCTGGCCGAGGGCGGGGACCACGACGTCGGCCAGTTCCTGGGCGGTGCGCTCCACGTCGAGCGATCCTCCGACGCGCAGGGCGGCCTGGTGGAGCACGTCGAGGTGCCGGAGGGTCCGCTGCTGTTCGACGGCCGCGTCGGCCTCCGTGGCGGCCGTGCGTGCGTCGGCCTCCGCGCGTTGGGCGCCCGGCCGCGCGGGGTGTGCCAGGACGAGGACGTCGGACGAGCCCTCCAGGGGCATCGTCCGGAAGGCGACGTCGACCGTGTGCCCGGAACGGTGCCGCAGGAGCGCCCGGCCGGCCGTCGGGACCGCGCCGGATGCGGCACGGGACGGCTTTTCCGGATCACGCGCGAGTAGGTCCCGGACGGGATGGCCGCAGACCTCGTCGGCCTCGCGCCCCACCAGTTCCGCCGCCGCCGCGGACCACCGCGTCACGGTGCCCCGGTCGTCGAGGACCGCGGCGGCGAGGGCATCGAAGGGGAAGGACCGGTCGTCGGCGGAACCGCTGGGAACGTCCATCTCGCTCCTCGTCGGTGGAAACACCCGTCCCAGGAGGACCATCCCATTATCGGTGCCCCGGCCCGGACCGGCCGTACGGCGGCGGCCTCCCGCCGCCCGCCGCCCGCCGCCCGCTGTCAGGCGTCGGGCTTGCCCGCTCCCAGCGAGTCGAGCAGGACGTCACGCAGCCGGGCGATGTCGTCGGCCATGTCGATCGACGGATCCAGCAGCCACTGGATCTGGAGCCCGTCGGCCGCGGCCAGCAGGATCCGGGCCGCCCAGTCGGCGTCCGCGGAACCGGCCAGACTGGGGGGCGCGGTGGCCGGACGGCCCGCGCCGAGGGCGCGGACGATGCGCTCGTTGAGCACGCGGTAGCGCTCGGTGAAGAACTCGTGGGCGGGGTGCTCCGGTTCGGCGGCGGCCGCCGCCAGGTCGACGAAGAGCTTGACCAGTCCGGGCGTCCGGGCTGCGTCCGCCACCATGTCGGCCCGCCAGAGCGCGGCCTCGTGCCCGAACTCCTCGGCCGCGGCGGCGTCGCGGGCTTCGAGCACGGCGGTGAGGAGGGCCTCCCGGCCGCCGAAGTGGTGCAGGACGCCCGCGTCCGTCAGACCGACCCGCTCGGCGATGTCCCGGACCGACACCCCCCGGCTGCCGGCCTCGGCGTAGGCGGCCAGCGCGGCGTCGAGGATCATCTTCCGCTTGGCGGCGGTCTTGGCGTAGGGGCCGCGGGGTTTGCGCGTACTCACCGCAGCACTCTAGCCCCGGCCTGCGACGAAAACCTCGTGCTACTGACTTTTCACGCTGGTCGTGGCGCCAGGGCACGGGCCGTGGTCACGGCCGTGGTCGCCCTTGGCGCACTCCCGTGCGCCGCCGGTGCCGGACATCGGGGCCTCGTCGCCTCACTCGCGAACACCCGATTCGCCAGCGCCACAGTAGAACGCACTCGGAGCCCGGCCGACGGCGCGGCGGAACATCGCGGTGAACGCACTCGGTGTCGCGTAGCCGAGCTCGGCGGAAACGCTCGTGACCGGAGCGTCCCGCGCCAGCAGGGTCAGGGCGTGGACGAGTTTCGCCTGACGGACCCAGTGGGCGAGGGTCATCCCTGTCGCGGCGGAGAACCGGCGATGCAGGCTCCGCGTGCTGAGGTGGGCGCAGGCCGCCGCCGATTCGGCCGTCCAGCGGGCGCCCGGGTTCTCTCGGATCGCGGAGCACAGGCGGACGAGGGCGGGGTCAGCCGGGGCGGGGAGGTGCAGGGCCGGGACGGGTTCCGGTTCGAGTTCGAGCAGCAGCAGGTCCATCAGCTTGCCTTCGCGCCCGTCGACCTCGTAGTCGATCGGCAGCCGGGTCGCCTCTTCGACGAGCTCGCGCAGGAGGGGGGACACCGAGACGACCAGCGGGCCGGTGAGCAGGCTCGGCGCCGCCGACGGCTCGATGTAGAGGGTCCGCATGCGCACGGCACCCGTGCAGGTCATCGCGTGGGTCACTCCGGCCGGGACCCAGACCGCACGCGTCGCGGGAACCACCCAGATCCCTTGGTCGGTGGTGACGGTGACGGCCCCGCTGGTGCCGTAGATCAGCTGTGCCCGGCGGTGGCTGTGCGGGGGGATGTGGTGCCCGTCCGGGAGGTCGCGGGCCATGGCCGCCACGGGCCTGGGGACGAGCTGGTAGTCGTCGCGGTCCTCGCTCTTGCCGCGCATTGGCACACTCTCGACAGTAGACGGCACATCGGCGACAGCTTGCCATGTCCCGCGCTCCCTAGCGTGTCCTCACGTGATCGAATCCGACAATCGACAGCACCGTGGCAAGCGTCCCGCTCAGCGGCGGCTGACCGCCTTGCTGGCCACCACCAGCGCGGTGACCGGGGCGAACGTCTACCTCTGCCAGCCGCTGCTGGGGGACGCGGCCGGATCGCTGCACGTCTCCGCCGGGGCGCTCGGCGCACTGCCCACCGTCACACAGGCGGGGTTCGCCGCGGGGATCGCGCTGATCGTCCCGGCCGGTGACGGTGTCGACCGGCGCCGGCTGATACTCGGTCTGTGCGCGGCCTCCTCGCTCGTTCTCGCCGCCTGCGCCGTCGCACCGACGGCCTTCTCGCTGGTGGCCTGCGGCCTGGTCCTCGGCGTGCTGTCCCCGGTCCCCCAACTCGTGGCGCCGGTGGCCGTCGCGCTGGCCGGCGCCGACCGGATCGGCCGGACCCTGGGAGTCGTCCAGGGCGGACTGCTCGTCGGAGTGCTGGCGTCCCGCGCCTATTCGGGCGTCCTCGCCTCGGCGGCCGGGTGGCGCGCGGTCTTCTGGTGTTCGTGCGGGGCGACCGCGCTGCTATCACTCGCCCTCCGGCGGGCCCTGCCCGCTCTGCCGCCCGCCGGACCCGTGGCCTACCGGAGCGCGCTGTCGTCCGTTCCGAAGGTGTTCGCCGCCGACCCGCTCATCCGCCGGGTCACGCTCTCAGGCGCGCTGGTCGGGATCTCCTTCGGCGCGTTCTGGACTCCGCTGACGTTCCTCCTGGAGGAGCGCTACCACTACGGTTCCGCCGCGGTGGGCCTGTTCGGTCTGGTGGCCGCCGCGAGCGCCCTGGTGTCCCCCCTCGCCGGGCGTCTGGCCGACCGTCTGGGCCCGCGGCGCGCCCAGACGGTCGTGATCGGGACGGTCCTGGCCGGTTGGGCCGTCCTCCTGCCCGGCGGGACGAACCTCGGCCGGCTGATCGCCGGCGTGACGCTGCTCGACATCGGGACGTGGAGCAACCAGGTGGGCTGCCAGCGGATCCTGTTCGCGCTGCGGCCCGCCATGCGCAGCCGACTGAACGCTTGCTACTTCACCCTCCGGTTCCTCGGCATCGCCGTCGGCTCCTTCGCCGGCACCCTGGCGTGGCGGTACGGCGGGTGGGGCGCGGTGGCCGCCGTCGGCGCCACCGCCTGCGCTTCAGCCCTGCTGCTGACAGCCGGACGACCGCCCCGACCCCTCACGAACCACAGCCCAGCAGCTTCATGATCGAGGCCCTCGTGTCCTCCGTGCGAGCCCGGCCCGCACCGGGCCCACCACCCGCAGACACCGTGGTCAGTGCTGTGGATGACCGGGGTTCAGGAGCGGTTCCACGTAGTTCGGCGTCACGCCGGGGTCGGTGTGGACGATGTCGGTATAGCGTCCGGTCTCCTTCCCCCACTGGTAGTGACCGCTCATCCAGTCCTCGTAGACGCCCAGGACGCGGCGGATGCGGTCCTGATGATCGGCGGGGAGGCGGGAGGCTTCCAGGATGTGTTCCATCTGGCGGCGGCCCTGGACGTACCAGGCCGTGCGCGCGTCGGTCATGTCCCGCGCCCGGCCGGCGGCCTCGGGCAGGCTGCAGCCCACGCCGGCCTGGATCACCAGCACCACGTTGTGCACGTCGCGGCGGGCGAGTTCCTTGGGCAGCGAGCGCAGATCGTTCTGCCAGCAGATGATGTCGCACGCCGCCAGCTCCAGGTCCTGGAACTCGCGCGAGTGGTAGAGATCCGGTGGCACCTCGTGGTGGACGAGGGCTTCGGCGAGGTCGTAGACGATGTGCATCGCCCCGGAGTCACGGCGGTGGACCAGGTACTCGAAGATGGTCGGGACCTCATGCCGGGCCCTGCGCTCGGCCTCCCCCTGGTAGGAGTCGAGGAAGTCACGGGTGTGCTTGTACAGGCGCTCCGACCACGCCGCCGACATGCCGACGCAGGTCCGCTCCAACAGGTCCGCCAGCGCACGCGCGACAGGCGGCAGACGCCCGGGCTCGGCGACGTTTCCGCCGAGGACGTCGTCGAAGGGACGCATCGCCTCACGCCACCGACTCGGGAAACGACCGAGAGGGCCTTCGTCTCCCTGGTCGTCGATCATGAACATCCAGGTCTTCCAGTCGGCACCGAGCAGGAGCTCCTCCACACCGACGCGGGCGTAGACGTAGGCCGCGAGCCGCCCCGACCGAAGCCGGTCGAACCGGGCCGACGCCGCATCCGAGGAGAGCAGTCCCATCCGCCTGGCCCACGCAAGGGTCGAAGCCTGGGCCTGATCGGCGTGCGGATGCACTCTCAGGGGGAACGGGACCGCCAGTTCCGGCACGGCGAAGTCGCCCGGGCCCGCTGACGCCATGAGATCACCTCGTCTCCCATCGGTGGGGAGGACCTCGTAGCCGGGTCGACCGTCAGTCACTTCCCGCTTGGGTGGCCCTGTCCCCCACCCGGCCATGCCGAACTTCTACCCGGACTACGAGATCTCTACTGCACGATGTGGGGAACCGGGTACCGGTGCGCCGGTCACAGGAGGAAGACGGCCACGCCCTCCGCGGCGCTCGTTCCGCGCGCAGGAGTGCCGAACCGCCCCCTCGCTCCCCATCGGAGCGAGAGGGCGGTCGCGTCTCAGCCGGCAAGCGGCCGGGACTCCTCGAAGTGGCTCGGCCTGCCGTCGCGCAGCACCAGAGTGCCGTGCTGCTCGGCGTCGGCGCGGCGCATCAACTGCCAGGTGCCGTCGGCGCGGTGCAGGACGGTGGAGTGCCAGGGGGTGGTCCAGGCGTCGGGGGCGTCGAGCAGGCGGATGCCGAACTTGGCGGCGCCGCGCGGCTGGGGGTGGATGGACAGGCGGACGGTACGGGGGTGGTGCTCGGCGATGAGGTCTCCCCACGCGCGGCTGCGCTGGATGACGCCGTAGGCGCGCTGCCGGCACTCGCGCTGGAGGGCGGACCTGGTGCCGGCGAAGTCCACGGTGTCCTCGGTGAGGAAACGGGTGATGCCCCGGTAGAGCGCGAGGGTGTGCTCGTCGCGCCGCACTTCGGCGCGCAGTTCCTCGACGGTGGGCGCGTACGCGGCGTGCACCCGGGCGCGCTTCTCGTCGTACGGCAGGTCGCCGAGCACGTCGCGCAGGTCGAAGACGGACAGCCGGGTCAGGCCCTCGCGGCGGATCAGGGCGGCGAGTTCGTCGGAGTAGGCATCGATGTGCGGGTCCGGCACCCGGATCAGGTCGCCGAAGATGTGCCCGTCGGAGCAGATCTCCATCCGGGCGCCCGGCTCGTACACCTCGCCGACCGCCCGGCAGAGGTCGTCGAGGAAGGTGAGCGAGAGGCGTTCGCCCTCGTCGGGGAGATGGCCGAGGACCTTCGCGGGGCTGGGCGACTTGCAGGGGAAACCCGGCAGGGTGAAGACGATCCGCTCCCCCGCCTCGACGAACTCGGCCAGCTGCCGCAACTGTTCGGGGACGTCGTCGACGGCGGCCGGGGTCGCGGTGTCGGTGGCGCGGCGGTGGGGCAGCAGCAGTTCCAGGATGGCGGCGCAGGTCTGCCGGACGGGTCTGGACGTGCTCGTGATGGACTCGGTGGGCATTGCGACTCCTCCATGAGGGCATGGCGGGATGGCGGCCCGGCGCCGCTTGTCTCGGCAGGAGGCGGGTGCCGGGCCGCCCTGGTCGGGCGGATGGGTCGGGCAGGATGGGTCGGACGGGATGGGTCAGGTCAGGTGCGCTTGTCGTAGGCGACCGGGAGGTGGTTGACCCCACGGGCGAGCACGGCGGGGATCCAGGCGAGGTCGTCGAGGGAACCGGCGGGCCGCAGGCCGGGCAGGCGGGCGAGCAACGTGCCGATGGCCACCTGGAGTTCGGCGCGGGCGAGGGCGGCCCCGGGGCAGAAGTGGATGCCGTGGCCGAAGGCCAGGTGTGCGTTCGGGGTGCGTTCCAGGTCGAGCACGTCGGCGTCCGGGAACTGCGCCCCGTCCCGGTTGGCCGCGCACAGCGAGACGATGACGGAGTCGCCCGCCGGGATGCGGGTGCCGTGCAGGTCGCTGTCCTCGGCGAAGAACCGCCAGGTGGTGAGCTCGAACGCGCTGTCGTGGCGCAGGAGTTCCTCGATCGCCCGGGGCATCAGGGCGGGGTCGTCACGCAGCCGGTCCAGCTGGTCGGGGTGGCGCAGCAGGGTGATCAGCATGGTGGTGATCTGGTTGGTGACGGGCTCCTGGCCGGCGACCAGGAGCTGGAAGATCATCGAGTCGAGTTCCTCCCGGGTGAGTTCCCTGCGGTCCTTGGCGATGACGAGCCGCGAGAGCAGGTCGTCGTCCCAGTGCTCGCGCTTGTGGGCGACGACCTCGGCGATGTACGTCTGCAGGCCGAGCAGCCGGGCCTCGTAGGCGGGCCGGCCCGGGTCCTGCGGGCCGACCGGCTGGACGACCTTGCCCCAGTCCCGGTCGAAGCGGGCGGCCAGCTCGGCCGGGAGGCCGATGACCTCCGCCAGGACCCGGAACGGGTAGTGCGCGGCGAAGCCCTGCACCAGGTCGGCGCCGCCCTCGGCGGGCAGTTCGTCCACGAGGGCGTCGGCGAGCTCCTGGAAGCGCGGGCGCAGCGACTCCACCCGTCGTGGCGCGAAGGCGTCCAGGACGAGGCGGCGCATCCGGGTGTGCTCCGGCGGGTCCTGGTGGAGCAGGTGTGCCTGGAGCTGGGAGTGCTGGGGCTCGGGCATGATCGAGGCGAGGGCGCGCCAGTTGTCGTTGCCGAGGTCGTGGTTCTTGCCGAGGCGGGGGTCGTTGAGCGCCTGGTGGGCGGCGTCGTAGCCGGTGACCAGCCAGGCGGCGATGCCCGAGGGGAAACGGACCCGGTGGACGGGCCCGGCGTCGCGCATCCGGCGGTAGAGGTCGTAGGGGTCGGTCTTGTAGGCGGAGCCGTACAGCGGGATCGGTTCGCCGGCGGCGGCGCCGGTGACGGGGCAGCGGCCCTCGGGGCGGTCGGGGGTGGTCATGCCGGGTTCCTTCGGGGTTGTGCGGAGGCGGGGTCACAGGGCCAGGGCCGGGGCGGCGGCGGGGTCACAGGGCCAGGGCGGGGCGGTGGTGGTCGAGCCACAGGGCGAGGTCGACGACGCGTTCCAGGCGGAGCCGGTGGCCCCACTGGAGTTCCTCGGTGGGGGTGTCGAGGGCGGTCTTGACGACCGTCTCGTCGGCGATGTCCCGTACGTGCGGCGCGTCCAGCGCCTCGCGGGCCAGGTGTTGGAGGCCGCGGTTGTAGTCGGCGTGGTGGGTCGCCGGGTAGTGGTTCTTCGGACGCCAGAGGACCGAGTCGGGGGCGATGCCCCGGCCGACGTCGCGCAGCAGGCTCTTCTCGCGGCCGTCGTGGTTCTTCATCGCCCAGGGGGCGTTGAAGGCGTACTCGACGAGCCGGTGGTCGCAGTAGGGCACCCGGACCTCCAGGCCCTGGGCCATCGAGAGGCGGTCCTTGCGGTGCAGCAGCTGGCGCAGCCAGCGGGTCAGCGAGAGGTGCTGGAGTTCGCGCTGCCGGTGCTCCGCGGGCGTCTCGTCGTCGAGGTGCGGGACCGCGGCGAGCGCGCTGCGGTAGGTGTCGGCGCGGAACTCGGGGATGCGCAGCCGGGCGGCGAGCTCGGGGTTGAGCGGCATGGCGGCGGCGTCGCCGGTGACGAGCAGCCAGGGGAAGGCCTGCGCGGCGAGCGCCTCGGGGTTGTGGAACCACGGGTAGCCGCCGAAGACCTCGTCGGCGGCCTCGCCGGACAGGGCGACCGTGGAGTGCCGGCGGATCTCGCCGAACAGCAGGTAGAGCGAGGTGTCCATGTCGCCGACGCCGATCGGCGAGTCGCGGGCGACGACGACGGCCCGGCGGTGGTCGGGGTCGAGCAGGGTGCGCGGGTCGAGGATCACGGTGGAGTGGTCGGTGCCGATGAAGGCGCCGGCCTCGGTGGCGAAGGGCGTGTCGTGGCCGGTGCGCAGGACGTCGCCGGTGAACTGCTCGGCCTGGTCGCTGTAGTCGACGGCGTAGGAGCGGAGCCTGGCCTGCGGGCCTTCCCTGAGCCGGAGTTCGTCGGCGACGAGGGCGGTGACGACGGTGGAGTCCAGGCCGCCGGAGAGCAGGCTGCACAGCGGCACGTCCGCCTCCAGCTGCGACCTGGCGGCGCGGTCGACGAGCTCGCGGACCCGCTCCTTGGTGGTCTGCGGGTCGTCGGTGTGCGGGTTTGCGGCCAGGTCCCAGTAGCGGCGCTCGCGGATGCCGTCGCGGTCGAGGACGAGCAGCCCGCCCGGGTGGACCTCGCGGATGCCGGCCCAGACGGTGGGGCCGGTGTTGAACAACAGGCTGTAGGCCTCGCGCAGGCCGTCGGCGTCCACGGTGGGGGTGAGCTCGGGGTGGGCGAACAGGGCCTTGGGCTCGGAGCCGAAGGCCAGGCCGCCGTCGACCGCCGCCCAGAAGAGCGGCTTGACGCCGAGCCGGTCGCGGATGAGCAGCAGGCGCTCGCGCCGCTCGTCCCAGATGGCGAAGGCGTACATGCCCTCCAGGTGGTCGACCAGGGCGTCGCCCCACTCCAGGTAGGCGCGGAGCACCACTTCGGTGTCGCTGCGCGTCTCGAACCGGTGGCCGCTGCTTCTGAGCCGCTCGCGCAGCTCGTGGTGGTTGTAGACCTCGCCGCTGTAGGTGAGCACCACGTGCGGCTGCTCGGGGCAGTCGGCCATGGGCTGGGCACCGCCCTCGATGTCGATCACGGCGAGCCTGCGGTGGCCGAGCGCGGCGTGGGCGCCGGTCCAGACGCCCCCGGCGTCGGGCCCGCGCAGGGCCATGGTCGCGGTCATCGCCTCGATGACGGGGGTGCTGCGCCGGAGGTCCTGGTGGAAGGACGCCCAGCCGGTGATTCCGCACATGCGTGTGCTCCAGGGGTGGAAACGTGACGGGGAGGTGACGCGGGCTCAGACCGCTTGCGTGTGGGTCGCGCGGCCGTGCCGCGCCAGCAGCGGGACGGCGAGGCACGCGCAGGCCGCGGCGAGACCGAGGCCGAGGTGCAGGCCGCCCGTCCCGGAGCCGCCGAGGCTCCACGTGGCGGTGGCGAGGGCCGGGCCGAGGGTGAAGCCGAGGCTGCGGGCGAGCTGGACGGTCGAGGCGGCGGTGGCCGTCGTCGCCGGGGTGGCCGAGGTCATGACCATCGCCTGGGTCGGGCCGCCGTACAGACCCATGCCGGCTCCGGCGAGGGCGAGGCGCCAGGCGATGTCCGGCAGGCTCCAGGTGTCGCCCAGCGGAACGAGGAGCAGGAAGCCGAGCGCGGTGAGCGTGGCCCCGGCGGTCGCGGTCGGCCGGGCGCCGAAGCGGTCCGCCAGCCGTCCGCCGAAGGGCCCGCCGATCCCCATGGCGAGCGGGAAGCACAGGATGGTCAGGCCGGTGGCGGTGGCGCTGGCGGCCTCGTCCCGTTGCAGGTGCAGGGCGAGCAGGTAGTGCATGACGGCGAAGGCCAGGGCGATGGCCAGCACCGCGGTGTTCAGGCCCGCCGTCCGGTTCGCCCGCAGCACGGACCTGACGGGCTGTCCGCCCGCGCGCCGCAGCCACAGCGCGGTCAGCGGTACGGCCGGGGCCGCGAGCAGCAGCCAGGCCGGGGCGTCCGCCATGAAGGTGAGCCCGAGGAGGACCGCGCACACGGCGCCGCCGATGAGCGCCGCGTCGGTGAACTCCGCCCGGCCGGGCTTGACCAGGGCGCCGCTCCGGGGCAGGTGGCGGCGCGCGAGGAGCCAGGCCCCCAGGCAGACCGGCAGCTTGACGAGGAAGATCGCCCGCCAGCCCAGGTGGTCGAGCAGCAGCCCGCCCAGGGCCGGGCCCGTGACCGCGCCGAGCGGCCCCAGCGTCGCCGGCACGCTCATCGCCCGGCCGCGCAGTTCGGGCCGCACCGACCGCATCGCCAGCACCGGCATCAGCACGAACAGCACCGCGCCGAAGGCTCCTTGGACGACCCGGGCCGCGATCAGCGCCCCGGCCCAGGGCGCCGCGGCGGCAGCGGCGCTGCCCAGGGCAAACCCGGTGACGGCGGTGAGCAGCGCGGAGCGGGTCCCGACCGCGTCCAGCCAGCGTCCGGCCGGCAGGAGCAGCGCCACCAAGGGGAGTTGGTACCCCAGGACGGCCCACTGGGCGGTCTGCGCGGATATGTGGAAGCCCTTGCCGATGTCCGCGAGCGCGATGTTGACGATGTTCATGTCGAGCATCGCCACGAAAGACAGCATCCCGGCGACCGCGACCAGGCTCCAGCGGTCCGTGCCGGCCGGCGGCGCCGCCGCCTGGCCCGTCGTCGCGCTCACGCCGTACACCCCTTGCCGGCGGATCCCGGCCGATCCGACCAGCGCCTCATGGGCCGCATGCTCCGTCCTCCTCCTGTGCCGGGCGCCGTCGGCGACGACACCCGGCCCATGAGTCGGACCGGAACCCCGAGAAGTTCCGAACACCTGCATGATTCTTCGCCGGACCGGCGAACTGCCCCCGAGCTGCCGGTCCTATGTTCTGAATAGTTCAGCTGTCCCGGCGGGTCCGGAACACTTGCGCCGCACCAGGAAACGTGATGCCCTCGGCGGGCGCGAGCCGGATCGCCCGACGCACGACCCTGCGCCGACCACGGTCCTCGGTGACATGGTGTGCGATGCCCGGCTCGGCCGGTCCGTCATCCCGACATGCTCTCGGCCCGGGTCTCACCGATGGACTCCGAGGCGCACCGGAATGAGGGTTCGACGTCACCGTGAGCACAACCGGTTCAATGCCGACCGGCTCTCATCGTCCGCGGCACGGCAGATCATCAACCGCTGGTCCGGATCCTGGAGTGGCATCAGCACTTCGAAGCTCACGGCGATCACACCTGCGTCCGGATGCCGCATCACCTTGTGTCCGCGGCCGTTGACCTTCACGTCTCGCTCGGCCCACAACCGCGCGATCTCCTCGTTACGGGTGGTGCATTCGGTGATGAGGTCGGTCAACGCCTGGTCCTCCGGGTGCGCGGCCCACGCTGAGCGCAGGTGGGCGATTCCCTCTCGCACGACGCGCTCGCGGTCGACATAGAACTCGCGTATTTCCGGGTGCACCAGGCACAGCCACATGGCATTGCGTTGCGACGGCGGCAGGGTGTCGAAATCCAGCAGCAGCCTCGCCATTTCGCCGTTCCAGGCCAGGATGTCGTAGCGGTGGTTCATCAGCAAGGCCGGCAGCGGCGACAGGTCGGCGACCAGCCGGGCCAGCGGGGGCGCTGCAGTGGTGGCGGGCTTGTCGGCGTTGCGGGGGCGCTGCTGGGCCAGGTTGAAGAGGTAGGCGCGTTCGTCGGGGGCCAGGCGCAGCGCCCGGGCCAACGCCTCCACCACGTTCGCCGAGGGCCGCAGTCCCCGGGCCTGTTCCAGCCGCGCGATGTAGTCGATGCTGACCCCGGCCAGTTCGGCGACCTCTTCACGACGCAGTCCCGGGGTCCGCCGGGCCTGCTGACGCGACGGCAGGCCGAAGTCCTTCGGATCCAGGCGCTCGCGCCGGGTCCGCAGGAACGCGGCCAGCTCCTTGGTCGTGTCCACGGTGCGGGTCATCATGTCCGCTCCAACAGCCAGGGTAGGACTGGTGTTCCCAGGAACTTCTCTCCCTTATCCCCGGCTCGCGACGGTCACAGACTTGTTCCCGGTAACGGATGACAAGCACAGGAGGACACGATGTCGCTCACCCTCGACACCTACCGGCTGCTGGGCCGCTCCGGGCTGCGGGTCTCACCGCTGGCGCTGGGCGCAGCGACCTTCGGCACCGAGTGGGGCTGGGGCGCCGAGCAGGACGAGGCCCGAAAGCTGTTCGACCTCTACGTCGAGCGCGGCGGCAACTTCTTCGACACCGCCAGCACCTACACCAATGGCAGCTCCGAGCGCCTGCTGGGTGAATTCACCCGCGACAACCGCGAAAGCCTGGTGCTGGCAACGAAATACACCACGCTGCGCCGGCCCGGCGACCCGAATTCCGGGGGCCCTCACCGCAAGAGCCTGTTCGCGTCGGTGGAAGCCAGTCTGCGACAGCTGAATACGGACTACATCGATCTGCTCTACCTGCACGTGTGGGACTTCACGACACCGGTCGAGGAGATCCTGCGTGGCATGGACGATCTGGTCCGGCAGGGCAAGGTCTTGTACGTGGCGATCTCCAACGCCCCGGCCTGGCAGGTGTCGCGCATGCAGGCGATCGCCGACCTGCGCGGCTGGTCGCCGCTGGTCGCCCTGCAGATCGAATACAACCTGATCGAGCGTACCGGGGAACGTGACCTGATCCCGATGGCACGCGAGATGGGGTTGGGCGTGGTGCCGTACTCGCCACTGGCCGGCGGGGTGCTCACCGGCAAGTACAGCCGCGACGACCTGACCACGACGAACACCGCGGTCGACGACGGCACCCGTAAGAACTTCAATATCGCCAACGGCGGGCTCACCGAACACGACTTGGACATCGCTGATGTCGTGAAGGAGATCGCCGCGGAGCTGGGCCGCACAACCGCCCAGGTCGGGCTGGCCTGGACCCTGCAGAACCCGGATGTGACGGCATCGCTCATCGGCGCCCGCACTCTCGCGCATCTGGAGGACAATCTGGGTGCCCTGGAGGTCGACTTCACGGCCTCCCAGCTGGCCCGCCTCGACGAGGCCAGCGCGATCGAACTCGGCTTCCCGCACGACCTGCTCGCCGGCGACAGGATGCGCGCGGCGACCCACGGCGACCTGTCGATCGAAACCCGCCGCTGATACCCGATCGAGCCCCGGGGCCCGACCCGGGCCTACGACGTGACCGGCTCGGCGCGGTAGGCGTGGTCGATGTTGTCCTCGACCCAGGAGCGCAGCGCGTTGAGCGGGATCGCGGCGCTGCGGCCGAGCGGGGTGAGGGAGTACTCGACGTGCAGCGGGACGGCGGGGTAGACGGTCCGGTCGAGGATGCCGAAGTCCTCCAGGCGGCGCAGTGTCTGGGTGAGGACCTTCGGGCTGACGCCCTGGAGCTTCCGCTGGAGTTCGCCGAAGCGCTGGGGGCCGTCTTCGAGGGCACCGATGGCGAGCGCGGACCACTTGTTGGCGAGCAGGTCGAGCAGGGCGCGGCAGGGGCACTGGGCGGCGTAGACGTCGTGGTGCACGTGCTGGCCGCTGGGGCAGGTGGTCGCCATGCTCACTCTTCCTCATCAGGTCACTTCCCAATGGGAAGTATTAGACCTTGATGGTAACCATACCCGCGGGGATAGCGTCGTCGACGTCGGAGGAGGGCCCGTCAACAGCCCTCCACGCGGCGGTCTACGGCCACGACCGCTGGAAGAACGAGATCGGCCCCGTGGTCTACGGCCTGCTGATCCCCGAGAAGTCCGTCGTCACCCGTGTGACCCCCACACCTGCCTCACCGCTGCGGTAACAACGCACTTCTCGGGTGCCCACGCCGCGTACGGCGCGAAGCACAGGTGGTCGGCGGTGACCGTCCTGCAGAGCACGCCGACGTCCCGTCCGAGGCAACCTCCGCAGGAGCAGGGACTTCAGGGTTCCGGAGCCCCTGCGGCGCGCAGGCTCCGGAACCCTACGCTTCCACAACGAATGTGGCATTCCGCACCCGACGTACGTGCACGCTCTGGTAGGCAAGTGGCGGCTGCAGGCGGGCGGCCGCGCAGTGCGACGCCCGCGGGAGGGGAAGCACATGAGCACGTCATCGAGGTCGGCCGTCATCGCCACCGAACAGCGGGCGGTCGACCGCGCGTACGCCTGTTACGAAGCCAAGCTCGCCGAACTGTCCGGCGACGCGGCGGCCCGGGCGGCAGCCAGCGGAAAGGACGGCATCGCGGCCCGGGCGGAGTCCTCGGCCAGGGCGGAGGTGTTCCGTCTGGAGGGCGAGAACCTCGTCACGATGCGGGTGGACACCCGGTCGGACGAGTCGGGCGAGCCGGAGGTCTTCTACGTCGGGCGGCGGACGGTGCACGACGCCGAGACCCGCGACACCGTCGTCATCTCCTGGACCAACGCGCTCGCCACCGCGTGGCGCCTGGCCACGCCGGACGCTCCCGGAGAGGTCCGCTTGCGGCGGCGTCTGGACTGCGACCAGCGGACGGTCCGGGACTACCGCGACGAGATTGCTCCGCCGGTCCCGGCCTCCGTCGGCCCGGGCACGGATGTGCCGTCCCCCGGAGACGTCTTCGGTCCCGTCTCCGGGGCCCGGCAAACGGTGGTGGACGACCTGCTCCTCCGGGACCTCGACCGCGCCCGCCGCAGCCGCATGCGCGACATCGTCGAAACCATCCAGCCCGACCAGATGGCGCTGGTGGCCGGCCCGTCCACGGGTGTCCTGGTCGTCCAGGGCGGTCCGGGCACCGGGAAGTCGGCCGTCGGCCTCCACCGGGTCACCTGGCTCGTCGACAACAAGCGCTTCCAGGCGCAGGACATCCTGGTGGTCGGCCCGCACCGGAGGTTCCTGGAGTACGTCGGCCGGGTCCTGCCCACCCTGGGCACGCGCAACGTCACCGCCGTCGAGCTCTCCTTCCTCTGGGAGGGGAGCGTGCGAGCCGAGGACGCCCCGTCCGTGCGCCGCATCAAGTCGGACGAGCGCATGGCCGAAGTGCTGCGGCGCCGGGTCGAGGGCAACTGCCGGCCGGCCGCCGTCGACGCCGCCGTCACCCCCGCCGCGGACGAGCACGGCGAGCCGATGTTCACCATCGTCCTGGGCAGCGCACCCCTGAGGGTTCCGGCGTCCGAGGTCCGCCGCGTCTTCGAGGCCGCCCGCACCGGACCGGGCCACTACCGGGCCCGTCGGGACCGCTTCCGCGACGTGCTCGTCGACCTCCTGCTGGCCGCGCTGCGGCAGGGTTTCCCCCAGCGCGCTCGCGACCGGGCCGTTCGGCAGAGCATCGAGCGCCATCGCCAGGTGGCCGCGCTCGTCGAACGCGCATGGCCTCCCCTCAGCCCGGAGGAGGCCCTGCGGAGCCTGCTGAACTCGCCCGGCAGGCTCGCCGAGTACGCCGCCGAGGTGTTCGACGCGGCTGAGCAGGCACTGCTGACGCGCCCGGCCGCCGAACGTGCCGAGGACGAGCCGTGGACCCTGGACGACCTGGTGTGCCTCGAAGAGCTACGGACCCTCATCTCGGGCGAGACGCCCCAGCGTTACCCGCACATCGTCGTGGACGAGGCCCAGGACCTGACTCCCATGCAGGCCAGGTCGCTGCGCCGCCGCAATCCGAAGGGGTCGATGACGGTGCTCGGCGACCTCGCGCAGGCCACCGGACCGCACGACTACCCGAGTTGGGAGCGGCTCGGCCGGGTCCTGGCGGGTGAGGGCGGCTGGCAGCTCGAAGAGCTCACCACCAGCTACCGGGTGCCGGCCCAGATCATGGAGTTCGTCGCGCCGCTCGCCCGGGCGGTGGCCCCGTCCGTTCCCTTCCCGGCCGCGGTGAAGGAAGCGGACGGCGAGCCGGTGCGGATCGTGGAGACGACGCCTTGGCAGCTCCTCGCCGAGGCGGTCGGGCACGCGGCACGGCTGGCCGGATCGGACGGTCACACCCAGCGCTCGATCGCCCTGGTCGTCCCCGACGACTCGGACTGGCTCCAGCAGGTCCGGCTCCTGGTCGACTCCACGGAGGCGATGACCGACGAGGTCCGGGAGGCGGTGACCGTCCTGACCGCCGGCGAGGCGAAGGGCATGGAGTTCGACCACGTCCTCGTCCTGGAGCCGGCGACCATCACCGCCCGCGGGGCCGAGGGCCCGCGGCAGCTGTACGTGGCCCTGACCCGGAGCACACAGACGCTGACGGTGCTGCACACCTCGCCCTTGCCGGCGGTCATGCTTCCCGCCGTCGGCCCGTCGCCCTCCGCCGGCCCGGACGATCCCGCGCCGGACGGCCCCGCACCGGACGATCCCGCGCCGCAGCCGCCGTCCGGCCCGGCGCAGGATCGCGTCTGCTCACGCTTCCACCTGGACGGCGAGCGCTGCGAGCTGCCCGCGCAGAACGCCGACGGCTGGTGCCGTGACAGCTCGTGCGGCGGCTTCCGGACGAGCTCGGTGCCGGAGCGCCCGACGCCTCGCAACCTGCCCAGGGTGCCCGCCGACGCCGACCTCGGGACGGGGCTGGAGGCGTCGGAGGCCTTCCTCGGCAGGCTCCGGGTGACCAGGGCCGCCGTCCGGGCCTTCGTGACCGCGCACGGCGGCAGTGACCAGGAGGCCGAAGCCGAGATCCGTGGCGTGATCGCCACGTTCCTGACCGACGGGCGCCAGGCGCAGCAGACGGACGGCTACCGCCTCGTCGACCTCCATGGCTACCGGTTCGTCCTGAGCCACGACGGGACGGCCCTGACCGGCTACCGGAGCGTGCACGGCGAGCGGAGCCCCGCGCAGTACCTGGCCGGGGTCCCGTCCCGGTACCGGGTCTCCGGGCCCGCCGTCGCCGACCGCGGCCCGGCGCTCCAGGACACGGCCGCGGTGCGCGCCCTGACGGTCGAGCAGATCCAGGTGAGTGCCGAGGCCCGGGCCGCGTACGCCGACCTCGCCTCGGACCGGTCGGATCAGTCGGACGCCTTCCTGGGCCGGCTCCGCAGTGCGCTGGCGGCGGACCTGTCCGGCGGCCACGTCGAGACCCAGCCGCGGGGCAATCACCTCGTCCTCGGTGCGTCGCGCACCTGGAACCTCGCGCCGGACGGCAGTTCGGTGCTCTTCGTCCGCAGGCCCACCCCGTTGGACGCGGAGATCCTGGCGGCCACCGGCCTGGAAGCGGCGGACGAACTCACACCCGGTACCGAACTGCGGGTACGCGCCCTCGCCCACGGTGACCAGCTCCACTGGAGGGTCACCCCGGTGCCGGAGGACCGGAAGCGGCGGTACATCCTGAAGCTGAGGCCCACCGAGCGGGCGCCCGAGGCCGGGCAGGAGCTGGACGTCTGGGTCGTGCAACGCCGCTCCGGCGTGTACGTCGTGTCGGCGAACGACTTCGGGCGCCACGAGATCTCCGGGCGCGCGACCGAGCGGTACAGGAGCGCGCTGGCGGTCCTCACCGCCATCGGTGAGGACGACCTCCCGGCCGAACTCCCCCAGACCGGCCTGCTGGGACTCGACGCTCTGGTCGGCGGCTGCCTCCGCCGCGACCAGGCCGACTGGCTCTCCGTCTGGCGACTCCTGGGATCGCCGTCCTCCGCCGACCTGACGGTGCTGCGGGACCTCTCCCGCAGCCTTCCGGAGGCCGTGCGGTCCGCGGACGCAACCGAGTTGGCGCGGCTCGGCGAGGTCCTGCGGAGCAGCGGCTGGCGGGACCGGGCGGCCGCGGCCCTGGCGAAGCTCACAGGCGAGAAGTCTGCCGAGGTGGCCGCAGAGGTGTCCGCCGTGGCCGCGCCAGCCGGCGTCCTGACGGCCGAGCTCGCGGCCGCGGCCGAGGCCGACCGGACGTGCCACCAGCACGAGGCGGTGCGCCACCGGCTCATGGCCGACCTCTTCGCGGCGGGCCACAAGCCGCGGGACTCGTCGATCGTCGACGTCGTCCGGCCCGGAGAGCGGGGTCCGATCGTCTGCGAGGTCCTTCCCGTCGGCCACACCTCGTATCACGCCGTGCGGGCCGGCGCCGTCCGGGTCCGGGAGATCGGGCAGGTGACCGACGAGACCCCCGAGCGGCTGCACGTCGTCCTCACCGCGCCGCCCGACGAGCCGTGGATCCCCGAGCTCGTGGAGCGGGTCCTCGACGTCTCCGTCCTCTGGCCCTCGGCCACCGGCTGGCAGGGCCCGGGAAGCTCCTCCGCGACCGGCACCGAACAACGGCGCCGCTGACCGTCCGACACGTGTGCCCGACGGCGGGGTTCCACCGTCGGGCACACGTCCGGGGCACCGAGTTGCGCGAACCGGGGGCACACGTTCATGTGCCCGCTACAGCACCAGGGTCACTTGGCGAACGCGGTGTTGCTGTTGTACGCAACGGTGGCCCGAACGACGGCTGCCCGTCAGTACGAAGCGCTGGTGGCGCACCGGCCGAGGTCGGTGTTACACACGATGACGTACGAGGTGATTCCGGAGTCCTGGAGTTGGTAGGTGTAGTGCTCATCGCCCCGGACGTTGCTGTAGGCGCTGGACCAGTTGCCGTTCGACTGCTGGAGGTTCACCGTGCAGTAGTTGCCCATGGTGGAGATCACGTAGCCCTGCACCCAGTCGTGCCCGTTGTAGTACTGATCGATCATGCCCCCGGCACAACCGGGGACGTTGGCGGTGAAGGTGGCGTCGGCCGACGCCACCCCAGTGCTCAGACCCAGGCTGCCTGCTGCGACGGCAGTCACGGCGGCGAGGCGGACAGCAGCGGTGCGCAACCCAATCATCTTTTCCCCCTGTGGAGTTGACGGCTGGTTACTGCGACGACCCATGCTGCCATCGAACCCCCCTGAAGGCACGTCTCCCGTACAAATCCGCACACCCCTCGGAGTCGCCGATCAGGGCGGTGCAGCGGCTCCGGCGCTTTGTCCTAGGTGTGGGAGTGGTCGTGGTCCTGCTGGAGCTCGTATTCGTCCCACACCGGGAACGGGTCATCGAATGCCGTCCAGACATGGGGCCCGGCCGCGTGCTCGGCGTCGTCCAGCAGGCAGTGGGCGAGTGCGGCACGCAGCTCGTCCTTGCGCAGACCGGTGCCGATGAAGACCAGCTCCTGGCCGCTGTGCACCTGCTCGTCGCCGAGGCCGGTCAGCGCCGTGGCATCGGTCAGAGTGGCCAGGTTCATCGTCAGGCTCATGGACGGGCGCATGCCGGAGGGTTCGAAGCGGGCGACCGAGCCCGCCTGGGACCACAGGCCGGTGACGGCCGGCCGGGAGGCGAGCCAGAAGAAGCCCTTCGAGCGCAGGACGGTGCCGAACTCCCCCGCGTCGAGCCGTCGGCTCACCAACTCCCAGAGCCGGCCGGGATGGAAGGGCCGCTCGGCGCGGAAGACGAGGCTGGTGATGCCGTACTCCTCGGTCTCCGGCACGTGGTCACCGTTGAGCTCGGCCACCCAGCCCGGGGCCTCCTGGGCCTTGCTCAGGTCGAAGAGCCCGGTGCCCAGGAGTTCGGCGGGCGGGACCTTGCCGCCGGTCGCGCGGACGATCCGGGCCGCGGGGTTGAGGCGGCTGAGCGCGGCGGCGAGCCGGTCGGCCTCCTCGGCCGTGACAAGGTCGGTCTTGTTCAGGACCAGGACGTCGGCGAACTCGACCTGGTCCATCAGCAGGTCGCTGACGGTGCGTTCGTCGTCCTCGTACTGATCGAGGCCGCGGGCCGTCAGCTCGTCGCCGCCGCGCAGTTCGGGCAGGAAGTTCGCGGCGTCGACCACGGTGACCATGGTGTCCAGACGGGCGACCTCCCCGAGGGTGGCGCCGTCGTCGCGGGCGAAGGCGAAGGTGGCCGCGACGGGCATCGGCTCGGAGATGCCGCTGGACTCGATCAGCAGGTAGTCGAAGCGCCCCGCCCGGGCGAGCCGGTCGACCTCCTCCAGCAGGTCGTCGCGCAGGGTGCAGCAGATGCAGCCGTTGGTCATCTCGACCAGGCGTTCCTCGGTCCGGGAGAGCGCGCCGCCGCCCTCGCGGACCAGCGCGGCGTCGATGTTGATCTCGCTCATGTCGTTGACGATGACCGCGACCCGCAGGCCGTCCCGGTTGTTCAGCAGGTGGTTGAGCAGCGTGGTCTTTCCCGCGCCGAGGAACCCGGACAGCACGGTGACCGGGAGGCGCCCGTTCACCGGCCGACTCGCACTGCGCCGGTGCCGTGGGGCAGCAGGGCCATCTCGCGAGCGTTCCTGATCGCGCGAGCCGTCGCGCGCTGCTGCCGAGCGGTCGTCCCGGCGATGCGGCGGGCGCGGACGCGGACGCGGTCGGAGATGAACTTCCGAAGCAGGTTCGTGTCCTTGTCGTCGATGTACGTGAGGGGAGGATTGGGGCCCGTCCTGCGGTCCCGGCGGGCGGGGGCGATCTTGATCACGGCTTCCCTGGTTCTGGTGAGAGTTGCGTACGCGTGAGGCGACAACGGGATCGAGGGTTCTCCTCGGGGTCGCACCCCATGCCGCGCAGGCCGGGAGAGTCCGCGTGGCACGGGGTGCGACCGGTTCACGAGGTGTGCTACCAACTGGCCTTGCGCACACCGGGCAGGAACCCGGCGTGGGCCTGCCGGCGCACCCCGATGCGGGAGAGCCCGAAGGCCCGCAGGTAGCCGCGCGGGCGGCCGTCGACCGCGTCGCGGTTGCGGACCCGGGTGGCGCTGGCGTCGCGCGGCTGGCGCTGCAACTCGGCCTGCGCGGCGAGGCGGTCCTCGGGCGAGGTCGCCGGGGAGGCGATCAGTCGCTTGAGCTCGGCGCGGCGCTCGGCGTACCGGGCGACGATCACGCGGCGCTGCTCGTTCTTGGCGATCTTGCTGCGCTTGGCCATCAGACCTTCCCTCCCCGGGCGCGCACGACGGCGACGGCCTTCTCGATGCCGAGCTTGTCGACGGTCTTGATGCCCTTGGCGCTGAGCGTCAGGCGGACGAACCGGCCCTCGCTCGGCAGCCAGTAGCGCTTGGTCTGGATGTTGGGGTCGAAGCGGCGCCGGGTGCGGCGGTGCGAGTGGGAGATGGCGTTGCCGAACCCGGGCTTGCGGCCCGTGAGTTGGCAGTGGGCGGACATGGCGACTCCGTGCCGGTGAGGACAGCGGCGGCAGGCGGGGCCGACCCGTGGGAATGCCGCCGCTGCCGCGAATGGTGAGCCGACACTAGCACTAGATGAAAACGAAAACCATTACGTTATGGTGGGGCCCACGCCCGGGGCCCACACCCGGCCCGACACACCTTCCAGCGCCGCTACGGCCTCACCGCCCCCAAGCCCGGCACAGCGAGCCGACGCACACCGGCTCGCCCGGTACCCCAAGGAGGAATGAGTTGACCCCGCAGGGCGAGCCCCGCCCACTGCCCGTCACCGTGCTCGGCGGCCTCGCCACCGGCCTCCGGGACTGCGTCGCCGACCTGGCGCGCATCGAAGTCCCGGGCCTCGCGGTGCTCGCCGTGAGGGTCGGCTCCGAGGGCCGTACGGTCGCCTGGCAGGTGTACGAACGCCGCGGACCGGTCGGCGGGGGCACGCTGACGCCGGCAGGGCCGTGCACCTCCGACGCGCTGCCGCCGGCCCTGCTCGCCGTGCTGCTGCGGCTGGCGCGCACCGCCCGCTACCGGCGCCTGCTGCTCACCCTGCCACCGGGCATGGCACCTGACCTGGTCGCCCTGGACATGGCGGAAGGGCACGTCTGCGGGCAGGCACTCGCCGACCATCTGCACATGGACACGGTCGCCGCCTGTGTCGACCTGTCGCGACTCGAGGACGATCTCGGCAGCGGCGACCGGCTCCTGGACCGGGGACTGGCCATCGGGCCCGCAGACCGGCGCACCGTCGCCGAGACCGCCGCCCGCCACCTCGCGAGCGCCGACACCGTGGTGACCTCGGACGCACACGACCCCGATCCCGCCGCCTCCGCACGCGCCGTCGCCCTGGTACACCACCTCTCCGCGTGCCACTCGATGGCCCACATCTGCCACGACCCGCTGACCGGCGCCCTCTGGACACCCAACCTCTCGGCGCTGATCGGCCAGAACCGCTTCGACCCCGACGACGTACGGGACCGGCACGGCCCATTGCCCCTCCTCCGGCAGCCGCGCGCACCGGAGTTCGGCGTCCGCACCACGTACTGGTCGTCCCGCCGACCCCTGCACGCACAACGCCTGTACGACGCCCTGCCTCAGATCTGCCCAAGCGCCATTCGCGGACACGGGCACCTGTGGCTCGCCAACCGGCCCCGGTCCATCCACCGGTGGGAGTCCGCCGGCGAACACCTGGCCATCCAGACCGCCGGCACCTGGCTGTCCGAGCAGGACGACACGGCATGGCGGACGGCCTCGGCCGAGCGGCGCACGTTCGCCGCGCTGTTCTGGCACCCCTACTACGGCGAGCGCCGCTGCGAACTGACCTTCACCGGCATCGACCTCGACATCCCCTCGCTCCACGAGCGGCTGAACACCTGTCTGCTCACCGACGCCGAACTCGCCCTCGGCATGGAGCACTGGCAGCTGTCCGACGACCCCTTCGCCGCAGCCCTCGACACCGACCCGCCATCGCCCTGACCTCCGACGATCACGACGCCCGGCCGGATCACGTCCGACAACCCTGGCTGTCGGCCTCTGGAGTCATGCCGCCTGCCAGGCCTGACACGAACTCAGCGGACGGCCACGTGGACGCAGCTCGGGCCGCTCCCACAGGTTCGTTCAGATCACATACATGACTGCCGACGACACCAGTCACCCCTCGTCGTCACCAACTGCGGGACAGAGCCGTTCACGGGACACGTCCATCTTCGAATGACGCGACCACGATCGCGAGGGTCGAAGGCGGGTTGTCCATACGTACCGGTGTCACCGAGTTGCCGACCGGACAGGTGCCCGTTCCCGTGACCTTCGAAAGGGATTCAGCGTTGATCCGGCATGACCTACGCATCGTTTGACGGGACGACAGCCGGTTCATTCACTTCGATGTGTGGCCTGGCCCCGGTCTCTGCATGCGGAGAGGAGCGCACGTGGCGCTGACCCGTGACGAACGCGAGGGGTTCCTGGCGGAGCCTCGTGTCGCTGCCCTGTCGGTCGATGCAGGGGAAGGGCGCGGTCCGCTGATCGTCCCGGTCTGGTACCGGTACGAGCCCGGTGGCGACGTCAGGGTGATGACCGATGTGGGTTGCCGCAAGGCGCTGCTCATCGAGAAGACCGGGCGCTTCAGCCTGATGGTCGAATGTACGGAGCCGCGGGTCCGCTATGTCTCCGTCGAGGGGCCGGTGGTCCGCACGTCGCCCGGGTCGATCGAGCTGCTCCGCGAAGTGGCGGCCCACTACCTCGCTCCCGAGCTGGTCGATCGCTGCGTCGAGATCGCGACAGCGAGGTACAGCGGCGAGCGCGTGGTCTTCCACATGGCCCCCGAGAGGTGGTTGAGCAGGGACCTCAGCGCGCCATGACCAGGCCGGAGAACGGGCCCGAGCCCGGTTCGGACCGTAGCCGCGGTCTTGGTGCAGGCAGTTCGGGCCCTCTGGTGTTCATGTGGGGCGCCGAAGCCGGCAAGCCCGGCAACGGACTCACCAGCGGAAGTGACATGGATGCGGCACTGCCGTTCGGCGGGATGCTCTTGGCGATCGCCCCGGCCGCGGACTCGGAGCCGGCCCGCAGTTCGCCGCCAACCGACCTCGCCCGGAAGCACAGAGAGAACTACTGGCGGACTTCCCCGTCCGAGAACTCGATCACGTGCCCGGGGTCGCTGTAAGTGCCGACCAGGCCGATGACTTCGACCTCGATGCCCGTCTCCTCGCGCACCTCGCGAACGACGGCACCCGGGAGGTTCTCACCGATCTCGAGGCCCCCGCCCGGCATCCCCCACCGGCCGTTGTCCGAGCGCCGTTCGAGAAGCAGTGCCACGCACCGCCAACCCCCACCGACGCCGGATCAGATGAACCGCCACAGGTGGTCGCTGGTGCCGGTGTCGTCCCAGAGCACGGCCTGCGCTCCCAAGGCGGTGGAGGCACCGGAGACACCGAGGACGCGGCCGCTGTTGGCGCACTGGATCCTGAAGGTGTCCCCACCTCCGTGGCGCAGGCGCCACCGGTGGTCGGTGGTGCCGTTGTCGGTCCACTGGACGATCCTCGCGCCGTTGGCGGTGCCGCCGTTCTCCACGGCGAGGACTTTGCCGCTGTTGGAGTTGCGCAGGCGCAGGTGGCCGCCGGTGTCGAGGGCGGCCGTCCAGAGGTGGTCGGCGGTGCCGTTGTCGTCCCACTGGATGACGAGGCCGCCGTCGGCGGTGGACATGTCCTTCACTCCGAGGACCCGCCCGCTGGCGACGTTCTGGATCCGCATGGCACCGACGGGAGCGAACTGCCACTGGCCGGCGGCGGCACCGCTGTCGGGCAGCTGTACGGCTGCGGTGCCCTGGACGGTGGAGCCGCCGGCGATGCCGAGCAGCTTGCCGGTGTGGACGTTCTGGAGCTCGTGGTAGCCGTTGCCGGCGTCGACGACGGTCCACCGGTGGTCGGCGGTGCCCGTGTCGGCCCACTGGAGGATCGGGGCGTTGTCGGCGGTGGACATGTCCTTCACGCCGAGGACCTTGCCGCTGTTGACGTTGCGCAGCCGCAGTGCGGTGCCGTCGACGACGAGGGCCCAGTTGTGGTCGGCGGTGCCGGTGTCGGACCACTGCAGGGCGAGGCCGCCGTCGGCGGTGGACATGTTCTGGATGCCGAGGACGAGTCCGCTGGCCGCGTTGACCAGACGGAAGCCCGCGCCGTCGATCCGCCAGTAGACGGCGTAGTTGAAGCCCTGAGCGTCGTGGAACGGGCCGAGGCCGACCGTCGCTCCGTCGGCGGTGGCCGTGAAGGCGAGGGCGGTGCTGCTGGTCCGGGTGATCGTGGTGGCGTCCAGGGCCGGGAGGGCGGACAGCGTGGTGCTGCCGTAGTTGCCGGCCAGGACGGCGGGGCCGTAGGTGATCGCCGCGACACCGGGGCTGTCGTTGGCGGCTTCGAGGGCCACCCGCATGGGGAGCTTCACGGTGACGGTGTCGCCGGAGACCCAGGCCCGGGTGAGGGTGGCGTACGTGCCCGGGGTGGCCGCGACGCTCTGCGCGACGCCGTTGACGCTGACGCCGGCGCCCGAGGTCCACCCGGGGATGCGGACGCGCATGGACCACGTCCCGCCGACACTGCCGGTGACCTTGAGCGTCGTGGTGTCCTCGGCCGGGAACGCGGTGGTCTGGGTGACCGTGATGCCCCGCTCGGTCCAGTCCAGGACGGACGGGAGGAACAGGTTCACCGTGAGGGTGGTGCCCTCGTGGAAGTAGATGGAGTCCATCAGCTTGGTGTTGGACTCGATACCCGTTCCCTGGCAGCACCAGAACGTGCCGTAGTCGGTGCTCCAGGTGCCACCGCCCCAGGCCGGGCCCTTGCCCCGGCGGCCGCCCGGGTCGAGGGAGCTGAAGTACGTGATGTGGCCGTGCGGGTCGGCCGGGTTCTGGGCGCCGATGACGTGGTTGAGCAGCGCCTTCTCGTAGAAGTCGAAGTACGAGGCCCGGTCCGGGCTCAGCTGCCACAGCTCCCGGGTCAGCTTGAGCATGTTGTAGGAGTTGCAGAGCTCGCAGGTGTCGTCGGTGAGGTAGCCGGAGATGGCATTCGCGGCCCGGAAGTGCTCCGCCTGGCTGTTGCCACCGATGGCGTAGGTGTGCGCGCCGGTGGTGATCGCCCAGGCGTTGGCGGCGATGTCGCGGTAGCGGGTCGTCCCGGTGGCCTTGTACTCGCGGACGGCTCCGATCCACTTGGGCACCTGCGTGTTGGCGTGCAAGCCGTCGAGCTGGTCCAGGTTCGCGGCGAGCGGATCGAAGACCGCGGCGTGGTCGAACCGCTGAGCGGTGGTCAGCCAGCGTGCGTCACCGGTCTGTTGGTAGAGACCGGCCAACACGTCGTTGATGCCGCCGAACTCGGTGCCCAGCATCGACTGCATCGTGCCGTAGCCGAGCGCGGCGGTGCGGCGGTCGACCCAGCCTGCGATCGCGAGGAGCACGTCGCGGGCCTGGGTGTTGCCCAGGAGGCGCCACACGTCGAGCAGACCAGCCATGGTCTTGTGGACGCAGTAGTACGGGACGTTGCCGTTGCCCAGCCTGCCCGCTTCGAGGCTGGCGAAGTCGGCCTCGGGGAAGCCCGCCAGGTAGCCGGCGGAGAAGCCCGCGGCAGCGTTGTTGGCCTGGCACTTGGCGAGTTCGGCCACCATCCGGTTGGCCTTGTCGCGGCAGACGGTGTCCCCGAGCGCGGCGGCGGCCTGGGCCCACGCCGAGAGGAAGTGGCCCTGCACGTGGGTGCGGAACGGGAACCCCGGGTCGTCCCAACCCCCGTTCGTGGCAGCCGCGTTGGTGGATAGCCGGTGGTTGGCGCGGAAGTTGTACAGCAGGCGGTCGACGTCGACGAAGCGGAGGTAGGCCAGGGTGCGGTTCTGGTTGTCGAGCCATCGGCTGCTGGTGAGCCGGACCTGACCCAGCTCGAACGGGACTGTCGACACTCCGACGTCGGACCTGACCGGTCGCGGGGGCGGCCGGGGGGTGTCGGGCACGCGGGGGGGGGGCGGCGGGGGCCCGCCCCCGCGCCCCGCCCGCGGCGCGGGCGCGGGGCCGCGCCCGGCGCCCCCCGATTCCCTCAGGGGGACGGCACCGGTAGGCCGCCGGAACCCGGTACGCTAGTGCCCGTCGGCACCGGCGGTGCCGTAGAGGGGCATTAGCTCAGTTGGTAGAGCGCTGCCTTTGCAAGGCAGATGTCAGGAGTTCGAGTCTCCTATGCTCCACAGTTCGCAGTACCAGCCGATCGGCCGTTGACCTGAGTCCGGGTCAACGGCCGATCGGCGTTCCGGCGTCAGTGCGGCTTGCGCGGGTCGTGCGGCTTGGGGCGGTCGTCGGCCGGGGGAGCGGGCTCGTCGGCCGCCCCCTCGGGGCCCGTGCCGTTGACCGGTGCGGCGGAGGAGCCGGTCGCGTGGGCGCCGGCCGGCTGCGCGGCCTGCGGCGCCGGGGGCTCGACCAGCCACTCCGGGTTGCTGTGCCGGCGCCACCACTGCCAGGCGAGGACCCCGCCGCCGATCGCCACCGCGCCCGCCACGGCGAGGCCGGCGGCCCAGCCGTTGTGCTGTTCCTTCCTGGCGTTGCGGGCGGCGAGGTCGCTGATCTCGGCGGAGCTGACGTGGCCCTGGAGGGCGGTGAGCGCGGCGGCGCCCCGGGCCTGGGCCTCCTGCGCGACCGGGACGACCGCGGCGCGGGCGTCCCCGACCGCCTGGACGACCCTGGGGGCGACCGTGGAGCGCGCCTGGTCCGCGGCGCGGGCGGCGGAGAGGCGGGCGGCCAGTGCGGCCTCCTGGGCCCGGTGGAAGGCCTTCAGGGCGTTCTCCTGGGCGTCCGGCGGGAGGTTGGCGAAGGCGTGGCCGAACTGGGGGGCGAGGTGCCGGTCGTACTGGACGCGGAGGCTCTGGGCGGCCTGGGAGGCCTTCGGCCCGAGCGCGTCGAGGGCGGGGCCCAGGCGCTGCTTGGCGCCGTCCGCGAGGTGCGCGGCGGTGTCCCGGGTCCTGGCGGCCGTCTCACGAGCTGAGTCCAAACGGGTCACGGGTTCTCTCCTCCTGGGTGGCGTCCTATATGCACATATCCACCTGAATGCTGATCATGCATCCTGATTTGTCCGACGGCACCCCGGGGTGGGCCGTCTGCGGGTGTCGCGGGTGCTTGGGGAGGGGGACCGGCGGGGCAGGATCGAGAGTGGGGACGACGTCCGCCGCCGGGGCGGCCGCAGTAGGCTGGCGGCTCCGGTGGTCCTGTACGGGAAGGGGAAACCGCTGATGCTCCCGGACGAGCCGAGGCCGTCGGCCGATGGGGTCCAGGCGTCCACTCCCGAGGCCGTTCCGCCCGGGTGCTACCGCCATCCGCAGACGCCCACCGGCATCTCGTGCACCCGCTGCGGGCGCCCGGTCTGCCCGTCGTGCATGGTGCCCGCCTCGGTGGGCTTCCAGTGCCCCGAGTGCGTCAGCGGCGCGCACTCCGAGACGCGGCGGCCGACCACCCGCTTCGGCGGGACGCTGACGGCCGACGGCGCGCTCGTCACCAAGGTCCTGATCGGGATCAACCTCGCGGTCTTCGTGCTCGCCGCCTACGTCTTCTCGCCGTGGCTCGCCCAGGACTGGATGCTGTACAGCGCCGGCCGGGCGATCCAGGGCGGTCCCGGGGGCGTGGCCGACGGCCCGAGCCAGTGGTACCGGCTGCTGACGGCGACCTTCCTGCACGTCCAGGTGTGGCACGTCGGCTTGAACATGCTGGCGCTCTGGTGGACCGGACAGGTGCTGGAGGCGGTGCTCGGCCGGGCGCGCTTCCTCGGCCTCTACCTGCTCTCGGGCCTGGCCGGCAGCGCCCTCGCGTTCCTCGTGGCCGGCAACCTGATGAGTTCGCTGGGCGCCTCCGGGGCCGTCTTCGGCCTCTTCGGGGCGACGCTCGTGCTGCAGATCAGGACCCGCAGTCCGATCGGCCCGGTGATGGCCCTGCTGGTCTTCAACCTGATCCTCACCTTCTCGGTCCCCGGGATCGACTGGCGCGCGCACGTGGGCGGCCTGGTGGTGGGGGCGCTGACCGCGGTTGGCCTGATGTTCGCCCCGCGCGAGCGCCGCGGGCCGGTCCAGGCGCTGACGATGGCGGGCGCGCTGGCCGTCGTCCTGGCGATGGTGCTGATCGGGATGGCCCGCTACGGCGCCTGACGCCGCGGGTCGTTGTCCACAACGGGTGCGGGGTTGTGCACAGCCCGTGTGGTGCGCCGGGTGTGGACAGCTGTTCTACGCGTGTCCGCCTGTGCGGTTCGCGCTCTCACGAAGTGCTGTCCACAGCTGTGGACAGCACTTGGCGCCCAAGTTATCCACAGGCTGGGGACACTTTTCCCCAGTGTGGATAACCATGTGGATAAAGGCGACAGTGTGATTGTGGGGATAGCTGCCCGGCCGGTCGCCCGGCTCCGGGCACGCCTCGACGCCGTCCCGGGTCGAGCTGTCCGGGACGGCGGAGGGGCCGTGTCAGGGGGTCGGAAGGGCCGATCGGCGGCGTGATCCGGCCAGGGCGTGGGCCCCGGCCGTCACTTCCACTGGGTGGAGACGCCGAAGCCCGCCGCGATGAAGCCGAAGCCGACCAGGATGTTCCAGTTCCGCCAGCTCTCGACCGGGTAGTTCCCGCTCGTCACGTAGTAGGTGACGATCCACACCAGCCCGATCAGGAACAGTGCCAGCATCAGGGGCGCGACCCAACTGCGGCCCGAACTGATCTTCACCACGGCCGTCGTCGGCGGGGTGTAGTCGGACTTCTTGCGGAGTCGAGACTTCGGCACGAGGAGCTCTCCTGTCGATGCGCTGTGAGACCGCGCAGGGGTGCAGCGGGGGCGGGTCGGCCGGCGTCACTCGTGGAGAACGCTGGGGACGGCTCCCGCACGTGCCACCGGCGTCCGTTAGCGTAGTGGCTCGGCGGGTCTTAAGGAGATAAGGGTACGGTGCCTAATTTGTCGATTCCCCCTCGGCCGACCCGTACCCGTCGATCCGGCATCCGAATTGTCGGCCGTGCCCTGACCTGCGCCGTCTTCGCGCTCGCCGGTCTGCTTTTCTACATCAGCGCACAGACCGCCCGCGGGACCGACCTGCGGACCGACAACTCGCTCCTCAGCCTCGGCGACGTGATACGCCAGCGCAGCGCCCAGAACCAGCAGGCGCAGGCCCAGCTCGCCGACCTCCAGGCCCGCGCCCAGGCGCTCACCGAGCAGCGGAGCCAGAACCCGGCCGACACCGCCCGGCTGGACGGCCTCCGGCTCGGCGCCGCGCTGGAGCCGCTCCAGGGCGGCGGCCTGACCGTCACCCTCAACGACGCCCCGCCGAACGCCACCGCCCGCATCCCCGGCGTCCCCGAGCCGGGCGTCAACGACCTGGTCATCCACCAGCAGGACATCCAGGCCGTGGTCAACGCGCTGTGGCGGGGCGGCGCCGAGGGCGTGCAGGTCATGGACCAGCGGCTGATCTCCACCAGTGCCGTCCGCTGCGTCGGCAACACCCTGCTGCTCCAGGGCCGGGTCTACTCGCCGCCCTACGTCGTCAAGGCCGTGGGGAAGACCGACGACCTGCGCGCGGCCGTGGACGGGGACCCGACGATCCGCAACTACCTGCGCTACGTCCAGGCGTACGGACTCGGCTGGAAGGTCCAGGAGAGCGGCGACCTCGCCCTGCCCGGCTACTCGGGCACCACCGACCTCCGTTCGGCGGGCGGCCAGCAGTAGCGGACCTGCCTGGACGCCGTGGAATGCGGGTCTACTCTTGACCCCAGTCTGCTACGTCGAGGGAGCACCATGTACGGCTGGATCTGGCGTCACCTCCCGGGGAACACCCTGGTCAAGGCCGTCATCTCGCTGCTCCTCATCCTCGGGGTGGTCTACCTCCTGTTCACTTACGTCTTTCCGTGGGCGGAACCGCTACTCCCCTTCGGTGACGTCACAGTGGACGGCGGTGACGGTGCCGCGGCCGGCTGAGCCGGCCGGCCCCGCTCTTCCCCTCCAGTCCCCGCGAGCCACGGAGATAGCGCGCGAATGACCACCCAGCGGACCCAGCCCCGGATCCTGGTCGTCGACAACTACGACAGCTTCGTCTTCAACCTGGTCCAGTACCTGTACCAGCTCGGCGCCACCTGCGAGGTGGTGCGCAACGACGAGGTGACCGTCGAGCACGCCGTCCGCCGCGGCAGCGGCGACGAGGGCTTCGACGGGGTGCTGCTCTCCCCCGGCCCCGGCGCGCCGGAGGAGGCCGGGGTCTGCATCGAGATGGTCCACCACTGTGCGCGGATCGGACTGCCGGTCTTCGGCGTCTGCCTGGGCCTGCAGTCGATCGCCGTCGCGTACGGCGCGGTGGTCGGCCGGGCGCCGGAGCTGCTGCACGGCAAGACCTCACTGGTCGAGCACGAGGACGGCGGGGTGTTCGAGGGCCTGCCCTCGCCGCTCACCGCCACCCGGTACCACTCGCTGGCGGTCGACCCGGCGACGGTGCCGGAGGACCTGGTGGTCACCGCCCGCACCGAGAGCGGCGTGATCATGGGCCTGCGGCACCGCGAACTGCTGGTCGAGGGCGTGCAGTTCCACCCCGAGTCGGTGCTCACCGAGGGCGGGCACCGGATGCTCGCGAACTGGCTGGCGGAGTGCGGCCACCCGCAGGCCGTGGACCGGTCGGCCGGGCTCGCCCCGGTGATCGGCCGGGGCTGAGCGGCGTGACCGCACTGCGTCCCGAGGGGCGTTACCAGCCGGAGGCGGGACCGTACGGGGACGGGCGGCAGCCCGCGGACCAGTACGGCCAGGCCGAGTACGGCGGAGGCCGGCAGGTCGACGGCCAGTACGGCTACGGGCAGTACGGCGGCCAGTACCAGGGCGCCCACCAGTCCCAGCCGGTCCAGCCCGCCCCGCCCGGGCAGGCGGGCGCGGAGGACGGCTGGGGCGTCTACGAGCAGGCCGAGCAGGCCGCCGACGCGCCCGAGTACCCCTGGCTGCCCGACCAGACCGTGCAGCTCCGGCTGCCCGCCGGGGAGGGCCCGGCCGCCGCCGAGGCGGCCCCGCCCACCGGCGGCCGGGCCGAGCGCCGGCGGGGGGGCCCGGGCCCGCCGCGAGGGGAGCCCGGGCGGCGGGCGGGGCGCGCCGCCGCGGCGCGCGCCGCCGGCCGCCCGCCCCCGACCGGGCGCGGGCTCGGTGCCCTGGCCGACGTGCCCGGCGCGGGCGTGGACACCCGTCCCCTGGACGAACTCGTCGACGGCACCCGCGACAAGCTCGTCAACCTCTACCTCTTCCAGGCCGACGTGGACGGCGCCCTGCGCGACGCCGACCAGCCCGGCCTCGCCCCCGGCGAGAGCGGCGGTCCGCCGTTCCCGCTCACCCTGCACTACCTCGTCACGCCGTTCGTCAAGCGCGACCCCGGCCTCGACGCCCAGCGGCTGCTCGCCCGCGCCGTCCGCGTCCTGAACGACAACCCGGTGCTCCAGCGCGGCGAACTGGCCGCGTTCGCGCCGGAGAGCGACGTCGCCAAGCAGCTCGACCGGATCCGGATCACCTGGCAGCCGTTCGGCGAGAAGGACATCTACTCGCTCTGGACGGCGTTCCAGACCCCGTACCGGATGTCGGTCGCCTACGAGGTCGGCGTGGTGCTGATCGACGGCCACCGCCCGCCGACCGTCCCCGTGCCGGTGCTCACCCGGGGCGCGGACGACCGCGGGCCCGTCGCGCAGGGCTTCCTCCCGCTCGGCCTGCCGGCCCTCGACGCCGCCGTGCCGCCGGGCGGGCAGCCCGCCGTGCGGGGCGGTGAGACGGCGGTGCTGCGCGGCAGCGGGCTGGCGGCCCCGGCCGAGGTGCGGCTGAGCCATCCGCTGCTCCCGGCGCCGGTCGCCGTCGCCCCGGATCACGTCACCGGTACCCAGGTGCAGTTCACCGTCCCCGTCGGCACGGCCGCCGGGCTCTGGTCGGCCGGACTCTCCCTCGCCGGGCAGGTCACCAACGAGGTCCCGCTCGCCGTCGCGCCCCGGATCACGCACCTGCCCGCGCAGGTCGGGCGGCACGCCGACGGGAGCGCGCAGATCGACGTCCGCTACTCCCCCGCCGCCCTGCCCGGACAACCGGTGCTGCTGGTCCTCGACGGCCGCGCCGTCCCGCCCGACCCGCTGCCGCACGGCGTGCCGCGCCCGCCCGGCCACGCGCGGTTCACCGTCCCGGACGCGGCCCCCGGGCGGCACCTGGTGCGGTTGCGGGTCGCGGGCGTGGACAGCCTCCTGGTCGACCGCTCGGGCACCCGGCCGGTGTTCGACCCGAGCCAGGCGGTGACGGTCCTGTGAGCGGCGGGACGGGTGAGGAGAAGGAAGCCGCCAACGGCCGGTTCCTCGCCGCGTCGCTCGCGTGGTTGCGGCTGCTGCTGCACCGGGCGATCGCGGACGGTCCGGGGGGGGCCGGGCCCCCCCCCCCCCCCCGGGGGGCGCGCCCCCCCGCCGCCCCCCCCCGCTCAGTCAGACCGTCACCCACGCAGAGACACACTCGGAGAGAGAGTCTCTCACGCTCCGGC